>JAUWXW010000101.1 GCA_030616195.1 Chloroflexota bacterium
AGACTGTCGCCTGCTTGGGGGCGTGTGCTATGGGCCCGGTTGTGGTAATGAACGGTAGGTACTTTGGCAAAATGACGGCCGCCGGAGTTGAGACTGTCCTGACAGCGCTATGATTGGTCGAGGAGAAACTTTGCATGAGCAAAATAGGGACGCCCCAAGAATTGGATTCTCTTCGGGAGTCCATACTTAAAAAGAGGGACCCCAACAACACCTGTGTGACAGTGTGTGGTGGCACAGGTTGCACTGCCTGGGGTGGTGACGGAGTTAGAGCTGCTTTTGCAGAGGAGATCGAAAGGAGAGGCCTAGAAAACAAGGTAGAGGTTAAGAAAACCGGCTGTCATGGTTTCTGTGAGAGGGGACCGTTGGTGGTCATTCTCCCTAAGGAAATCTTTTATCCTCAGGTAACCAAAGACGATGTACCTGAAATTGTTTCCAAGACTATCATAGGGGAAGAGATTGTAGAACGCCTGCTTTACACGGATCCGGCATCGGGCAAGAAGATTGTTTTTGATTATGAGGTGCCGTTCTATGCGAAACAGAGGCGTATCGTCTTCCGCGATAATGGCAGAATAGACCCCACTGATATCTCCGACTACATTGCCCATGACGGCTATGCAGCTTTAAGCAAGGCCCTTACGTCCATGACTCCGCAGCAGATTATTGAAGCTGTTGAAGAATCTGGATTACGAGGACGTGGTGGCGCTGGGTTCCCCACCGGTAGAAAATGGAGGCTTGTAAGGGCTGCAATCGGCGATACCAGATATATTGTCTGCAACGGCGATGAGGGTGACCCTGGCGCCTTTATGGATCGAAGTGTCCTCGAGGGGAATCCCCACCTCGTCTTAGAAGGAATGTTCATCGCTGCCTACGCCATTGGAGCAAAAGTCGGATATGTCTACGTCCGGGCTGAGTATCCTTTGGCAGTTAAACATTTGAGGACCGCCATTTCACAGGCAGAGGAGCTAGGGCTCCTTGGCGAAAATATTCTAGGGTCGGGTTTTAGCTTTGAGATCAGGATCAAAGAGGGTGCCGGAGCTTTCGTGTGTGGTGAAGAAACCGCTCTCCTAGCCTCCATCGAAGGCAAAAGAGGCATGCCACGCCCCCGCCCACCATTCCCGGCCCAATCAGGCCTATGGGGCAAACCCACCAATATTAACAATGTGGAGACCTATGCCAATGTCCCCTTTATCATCATTAACGGAGCCGACTGGTATTCCAGGCTGGGAACTGAAACAAGCAAAGGAACAAAGATATTTTCATTGACCGGCAAGGTCAATAACACTGGCTTAGTAGAGGTACCCATGGGTACCACATTGGGAGAGGTTATTTATGGCATCGGGGGTGGCATACCGAAGGGAAGAAGATTTAAGGCTGTCCAGACGGGTGGTCCTTCGGGAGGTTGTATCCCATCGACGCAGCTAGGCTTACCCATTGACTATGAATCATTGGCAGCGGTAGGCTCAATCATGGGGTCAGGGGGCATGGTAATAATGGACGAAACCACCTGCATGGTGGATATAGCCCGATACTTCCTGGCCTTCACCCAGACTGAGTCCTGTGGCAAGTGTGTCCTCTGTCGCTTGGGCACCAAGAGGATGCTAGAGATATTGACGCGAATCACGGAGGGGAAGGGGGCTGAAGGCGATATAGAGCTGCTTGTTGAGTTGGGTGAGGGAATCAAAGACTCATCTTTATGCGGACTGGGGCAGACCTGTCCCAATCCAGTGCTTTCTACCATCAACTACTTCCGGGATGAATATGAAGCCCACATCAGGGAGAAGCGATGTCCAGCGGCTGTCTGTGAAGCCCTGGTTTATGCCCCGTGCGAACATACTTGCCCCCTCAATGTAGACGCAGTGGGATATATTGCTTTAATTAGTGAGGGGAGATTTGGTGAGGCCCTCAACCTGATTAGAGAGAGGAATCCATTAGCGGGGATCTGCGGTCGTGTATGCCACCATCCCTGCGAAGATAAGTGTAGGCGGGGCGATCTAGATGAGCCGATTGCTATCGCAACTCTGAAACGATTTGCCGCCGACTATGGGGCGAAGGCTGGCATCGAAACCAAGGTCTCGCTGGCCAAGCCTCGAAATGAGAAGGTGGCCATCGTGGGCTCAGGCCCTGCTGGGCTGAATGCAGCTTTTCATCTAGCGAGACGCGGATATCAGGCAACCATTTTCGAAGCACTCCCGGTGGTGGGTGGTATGTTGGCTGTCGGTATTCCAGAATATCGGCTACCTAGGGAAGTACTGCAAGCGGACATCGAGTTTATCACCGGCCTGGGAGTGGAGATCAAGACCAATACGCCCGTCGGCCCGGATCTATCTAGTGGCGGCCTCCTCGAACAGGGGTTTAAAGCTGTCTTTATTGCCGTGGGGGCGCACAAGGGGCAAAAATTGGCTATCCCTGGTGAGGATTTAGAGGGGGTCTTTGATGGTGTTTCCTTCTTAAGGGACCTTAATCTGGGAAAGGGAGTTAGCCTTGGAGACAAGGTGGCGGTCATCGGCGGTGGCAATGTAGCAGTAGATGCTGCTAGGTCAGCCTTGCGCCTGGGTGCCAAAAGAGTCTCCATTGTTTATCGGAGGTCGAGGGAGGAGATGCCAGCCAACGAGGAGGAGATCGAGGAGGCGGAGCGTGAGGGGATCGAGTTCCTCTATCTGGCTGCTCCTTCCAGAATATTAGGCCGTGACGGGAAAGTAATGAGCATGGAATGCATCCGCATGGAGCTAGGAGAATTCGATGCCAGTGGGCGAAGACGCCCTGTTCCCATAAAGGGCTCCGAGTTTTTGATGGATGTAGATACTGTGGTATCCGCAATTGGTCAGTCCCCTGATTTGTCCTTCTTGGGAGGCGATGATGGGCTTGATACTACCACCGGGGGCACCTTTGTGGTTGACCCCGTTACCCTGGCCACCAATCGCCCCGGTGTCTTTGCTGGTGGTGATGCAGTTACCGGGCCAGCCACAGTAATCGAGGCTATGGCAGCAGGTGAGAAAGCAGCGATATCCATAGACAGGTATCTCAGAGGACAAGATATGAGAGAAAAGCGTTTCCGAGAGCCCCGCGAACGGGCTGAAGAGGCCTGGAAAGAGGAAGCAGAGGCGACGACGGAGCGACGCCTTGAGATGCCTCAGCTGCCTATCAAGGAACGACTATGTGACTTTAGAGAGGTTAACTTGGGTTTCTCAGAGGAGATGGCTGTTAAAGAAGCCGAGCGATGTTTGAGATGCGATCTCCGGAAATGATGGAGGTTGAACAATGGCCAGAGTTTCTCTAACTATAGATGGCAACAGGCTGGAAGTCGACGCAGGGGCCACCATTTTACAAGCTGCAAAAGGCGCCGGAATTGAGATTCCCCATTTATGCTATTTAGATAGCCTCCCGCCCAGCAGTGCCTGCCGTCTATGCGTCGTCGAAGTCGAGGGGGCAAGGAATCTGGTAGCATCCTGCTCCTACCCGGTGGTCACCGACATGGTGGTCAGAACTAACACGGAGAGAGTTGCCAAGGCAAGGAGGCTGGCGCTGGAACTTCTCCTCTCTGACCACCCCTTTGATTGCATGACCTGTGAAAAGAGTGGTGCCTGCGACCTCGAGAGATACGCCTATGAGTTGGGTGTCTCCACTACCAGATTTCAAGGAGAGAAACATGCCTATCCCATAGACGAGACCAATCCGTTCTTCGTGAGGGACTATAACAAGTGTATCCTATGCGGGAGGTGCGTTACTGCCTGCAATGAAATCCAATTCGTCGAGGCCATCGATCTCACTCACCGTGGGTTTAACACCAGAGTAGCTGCTCCCTTCGATAGGCCTCTGCAGGAGAGCACATGCATTTTTTGCGGTCAATGTGTTGCCGTATGTCCGGTAGGCGCTCTCACTGAGAAGCTGCGCAGATTTAAGGGGCGGGAATGGGAGCTGAAGAAGGTCGCCACTGTTTGCCCCTACTGTGGTGTGGGCTGCAATATCGAACTTAGTGTTAAGGACGATCGCATCATTAAGGTTACCTCGCCAGCGACAGGTGTTGTAAACGAGGGCAGGCTTTGCGTCAAGGGAAAGTTCGGCTTCGACTATGTAAACAGCCCAGACAGGCTAACCACGCCTCTCATCAGGGAGGGAGGGAAAGACGGCAGATTCAGAGAGGCCAGTTGGGAGGAAGCTTTGGATGTAGTGGCAAGTAGGCTGAGACAGATCAAAGAGGAATCAGGCCCGGATAGCCTCGCTGTCACAACCTCCGCCAAGTGTACCAATGAGGAGAATTACTTGTTGCAGAAGTTTGCCCGAGCAGTTTTGGGTACCAACAATGTCGATCACTGTGCAAGGCTTTGTCACGCTTCTACCGTTACTGGTCTGGGGATGGCCTTCGGCAGCGCAGCAATGACCAACTCTATAGGTGAGATAAGGTATGCAGATTGCATTTTTATCATCGGCTCCAACACCTCTGAGAATCACCCAGTAATTGCCCTAGAAGTAAAGGAAGCAGTTAGGCACGGTGGGGCCAAGTTAATAGTCGCCGACCCCCGCAAAATAGAGATGGTCGAATTTGCTGATCTTTGGCTGAGGCAAAACCCTGGCACAGATGTCGCCTTAATTAATGGCATGGTCAATGTGATCATTTCGGAGAATTTATATGACGCCGAGTTTGTGCAGCGCCGGACAGAAGGTTTTGAGCAACTGAAGGAGGGTATCAAGGATTACCATCCTTCCTATGTGGCGCAAATAACTGGTGTCCCGGCCGATGACTTGTGCAAGGCAGCACGCACCTATGCTCGGTCTCCAAGAGCTTCCATCCTCTACGCCATGGGCATTACTCAGCATGTTGCCGGCACCGACAATGTTTTAGCCTTGGCTAATCTGGCCCTGCTGACAGGCAACTTGGGAAAGGAAAGCAGTGGAGTGAATCCATTAAGGGGGCAAAACAATGTCCAAGGCGCTTGCGATATGGGAGCACTGCCCAATTTCCTTCCCGGCTATCAGTTGGTGGTAGATAAAGATGTTCGTGGTAGATTTGAGGAGGCTTGGCAGACGCCACTTCCCGACCAGCCAGGATTGACCCTTATGGAGATGATGCACGAGGCCGAGGCCGGGGAGATCAAAGGGATGTATATCATGGGTGAAGACCCTGTCCTGTCCCATCCCAACAGTGCTCGGGTGGTCAAGGGTTTGAAAAACCTGGATTTCCTAGTGGTTCAGGATATCTTCCTCAGTGAGACAGCAAAACTTGCCGATGTCGTACTACCTGGGGTCAGCTTTGCCGAGAAAGATGGCACCTTTACCAATACTGAAAGGCGGATACAACGCGTACGCAAGGCCATTGAGCCCATAGGGGAGAGCAGGGCTGATTGGTTAATAATATCTGAGCTAGCTAGCAAATTGGGGCACCCCATGAGATATGAGGGACCCGAAGTAATAATGGATGAAATTGCCTCTCTCACCCCCATTTATGGGGGCGTGCACTACGATAGACTTAATGGAAGGGGGCTACAATGGCCTTGCCGCGATAGGCAAGACCTTGGAACGAGATATTTGCACAAGGACCAGTTCCCTAGGGGGTTGGGCAAATTCCACCCTATTGGCTACCAAGAGCCCTCCGAATTACCTGATGATGAGTATCCTTTCATTTTATCCACGGGAAGAGTGCTATTCCACTGGCATGGTGGAACTATCAGCAGGCGTTCGACCGGCCTTACCGGGATCTACCCTGAAGCAAAAGTGGAAATCAATCCTCAGGATGCAGAAGTGCTGAGGTGCTCGGACGGAGACTTGGTTCAAGTAGTTTCCAGACGAGGAAAAGTCATTGCGAAGGCCATGGTAACAGACAGGTCGCCCCAGGGCGTGGTCTTTATGACCTTCCATTTTAGAGAAGCAGCCGCAAATCTTTTGACGGTTGACACCTTGGATCCGGTTGCTAAAATCCCTGAATTTAAGATATGTTCCGTACAAATAAATAAGTGTAGCTAGGGGGAAACAAAAAGACAAAGGAAAGAAGAGGAGTGCGGCCTGCTTAATATCCTGGTAAACAAGTCAAACCAAGCTTTATTTCATTCGCCGAAGCGGGAGATTCCCTTAATATATGGCGGCCGCGAAAGATCATCAAAGGGAGTGTTCGAACGGACTGTGCCTCTCAAAGCCAACTCAAGGATCAGAGGATCCTAGCGAAGGAAAGGAGCTAAGCATGAGTAAAGAGGCACTGTTAGCAGTACTGGATAGGGCGGCTGATGATTATGACTTCATAGCACAATTGACGTATGAAGGTTCTAAGGCACTCAAAGATTACGACCTGACTAGGGAGGAGAAGGCAGCACTTCTGAGTGGGGACATTAATTGGATAGAGAGACAAGTCGGTAAGTTGGACGAGCGGATGAGCACGTG
>JAUWXW010000048.1 GCA_030616195.1 Chloroflexota bacterium
AGGTGAGGGTGAGTTTTCCCCCTCCCCTTAATCCCCTCCCGCTCTCCACGGCGACTCTTCGACCAGGGGAGGGGAATTACGTAGAAACACAGCAAGGAATTGGTGCGTTGAGTTGCCTACGAAGACCATGAGCTGGCAGGGCAAGGGCCCTGCCCTGTGAGAAAACGTATCGAGAAACGCGCTCAGAAATTGACAATGGTTAGGCAAATAAGGAAAATGAAGCCATGATTGTCAAAGGTCTGGAGGTAGGCCCCTTTTTCTCCAACTGCTACGTCGTGGGGTGTGAGAAGACCAGGGAGGGGATGATCGTCGACCCCGGCGCAGAATCCGACCGTATCCTGAAAACCGTCGAGGACCTTGGTTTGTCCACCAAGCTTATTGTGGCCACTCACATGCATGCCGACCATATTGGCGCTCTGGCTAAGGTCAAGGAAGCGACCGGAGCCCAGTTTGCCGTCCATGAGGCGGAGGGATCGAAGGAAATGCTGCAAGCCTCCAGTCTGATGCTGGCCTCTTTGCTGGGTGGGTCTTCCCCCTCTGCCCCTGAACCGGACAGGCTGTTGCGCGATGGAGACATAATCGAGATTGGAGAGCTGCGTTTTACCGTTGTTCATACCCCTGGGCACAGCCCCGGCGGCATCTCTCTGGTGGGGCATGGGGTGGTGTTCTGCGGGGATACCCTATTTAACCTCAGCATAGGCCGAACGGATTTCCCTGGCGGCGACTACCAGCAGATAATCGACAGCATCCACAGCAAGCTCATGGTATTGCCTGATGAGACAAGGGTCCTTTGTGGACACATGCAGGAGACTACCATTGGCTTCGAGCGCCGGCGGAACCCCTTCGTGCTGGGACTGTATTAGCTCGCCAGCGTCTCATCAGAGCCGGGACTAGCGCCCAAGTTCACCCGGGTGACTCGCTGCGGCCAGCCTGTTCTGGGCCAAAAAAGTAGCACGGGGTTTATCCCCCGTGCTACAAATCAGACCTTAGTCTGGAACCTAGAGCAATCCGTCCCAGCTAACTATAACCGGGGCAAAGACCAGCGATATCACCGCCATCAGCTTTATCATGATGTTGAGCGATGGCCCCGAGGTGTCCTTCATTGGATCGCCGACGGTGTCACCAACGACGGCTGCTTTGTGAGCATCAGAGCCCTTTCCCCCATGCTCGCCTTTTTCTATATACTTTTTGGCGTTATCCCATGAGCCACCAGCGTTGGCCAGGGTTATGGCCAGGAGAAAGCCACTGGCAATGGCACCCATCAGGAAACCAGCCAGGGCGAATTTGCCCAGAATGCCGCCTACAGCGAGGGGAACGACTATGGCCATTAGCGCCGGGAGAATCATCTGCTTCAGCGCCGCCTTGGTGCAAATGTCAACACACCTGCCATATTCTGGCCTCTCCGAACCGTCCATTATCCCCTTTATTTCTCGGAACTGGCGGCGGACTTCCTCGACAATCAAACCGGTGGTCTTGCCAACCGAGGTGAGGGTAAGAGCGCAGAAAATGCCGGGCAGCATAACGCCGAGGAACAACCCGGCTATCATGGGGGCATTTAGCAGACTCATCTCCTCGGCAAAGGCCGGGTCAAAGACGACCTTTCCTTCTGCGTTCACTGTGACGATACCTACTGCTACCGCATAGGACAGCAATAGAGCCAGAGCAGTCAGCCCTGCCGAACCGATGGCAAAACCCTTTCCTGTGGCAGCAGTGGTGTTCCCCAGGGAATCGAGAGCGTCTGTTCTCTCCCTGATCTCTGGGGGTAAATCGGACATCTCCACAATTCCTCCGGAGTTGTCAGCCACGGGGCCGTAGGCATCGGTAGCCAGGGTGATCCCCAGGGTGGACAACATACCGATGCCGGCAATGGCCACGCCGTAGAAGCTGGCGAAATGATTGGCAATCAGGAGAGCCGCTACGACAAAGATAAAAGGAGGCAGGATGCTGAGCAGACCGTTGGCAAAACCGCTGACTATGGTTGCGCCTGCTCCCGAGGTGGAAGCCTTGGAAATCGACTTTGTTGGTCCATACTCATAGGAGGTGAAGTAGTTGGTGCTTTCGCCAATGAGAATGCCAGCAACCAGGCCAGCGAGAACAGCCCAGAAGGGGTTCAAGCTCTCAGCCAGGAAATTGACACACAGGAAGGCGAAGATAGCGGTAAGGATGGAGGCGGCGAAGGTGCCACGGCGAAGGGCCCAGAGTAGTGCTTCCATCTCTGGTTTGTCACCTACTCTTATCATGAGGGCGCCAAGAACGGAGGCAACGATCCCTCCGGCCGCCACCATCATGGGCAGAAGCCAAGCCGTTTCAGTATCGCCGGCAAGGAAGAATGGGACCGCTACGGTGAATAGCGCCATAGTAGCGATAATCGACTCTACGTAGGATTCAAACAGGTCGGCCCCCATTCCGGCCACGTCCCCCACATTATCACCCACGAAGTCGGCGATGACGGCCGCATTTCGCGGGTCGTCCTCAGGGATACCCTGTTCTACTTTACCCACCAGGTCAGCCCCGGTGTCTGCTGCCTTGGTGTAGATTCCGCCGCCGACCCTGCTGAACAAAGCCACCCCCGAGGCGCCAAATCCAAAGGCGGGCATGATCTCGATGAAATCCACATGGTTGTGAAAGGCGTAGTACAGTACCACCAGACCAATGACACCGACGCCAACCACTGTCATTCCCATCACGGCGCCGGCCCTGAAGGAAACCCTTAAGCCCTGGTTCAGGCTCTGGTTGGCAGCAGCAGCCGTTCTGGCG
Source organism: Chloroflexota bacterium (assembly GCA_030616195.1). The sequence continues at coordinate 2,758 of JAUWXW010000048.1, forward strand.
TTCGACCTGATAGCCATGTTCATTCCAGCGTAGCCGGCTGCCATGGAGCAAATAGCCCCGAAGATGAAGGCTACAGCCACCCGCCACCCCAGGTCAGGGATGACCGCCAGGATAATGGTGACCACTACTACGAATACCGCCAGTATCTGGTACTCCCGGTGCAGGAAGGCCAAAGCGCCTTCTTTGATGGCCAGGGATATTTCCTTCATCCGCGGGGTTCCCTCGCCCTGTTTCAGCACGTAGAATACGGCAAAGAGGGCAAAGGCCAGTCCCAGTACCCCGGCTATCGCTGCTATGAACATGTAATCCATAATCGACCCTCCCCGGACAGACAAAAAAAGGGGGGCGTTTCTGCCTGCTACGTCCCCCTATGTCGAATATTGACTTGTCTGGAGCATCGATGGAAGTTTACTACCGGAAAAGGGCTCAAGTCAAGGTTGCGTCGGTGGTGGAAGTCGTGATGTTGAAGTTGTCATAGGGCAGGTGCTCTGTTCGCCAAAGTCGAATCTTTGATCACCCGCCCCGGCTGGTAGGGGACAGAGCCCCTACCCTATGCTTGGGAGATTTCAGTCGCTATTTCCCGGTTGCGTCGGTGATGTTGAAGCCAGCGAACGAAAGCCATATAATATGCCCACATCATTGGCACTCAACGAGACCCAATCATTTCCGCTGCATGTTGACTAACTTGTGCAAAGGAGTTCGATGAGCGATTTCTCCGCGCTATTCCAGGCGGGCAACATAGGCACATTGCGCCTTAAGAACAGGCTCATAATGCCTGCCATGGCCACGCAGTTTGCCGATGCAGAGGGCAGGGTGACAGAGAGGTTGCTCAACTATTATATAGCCCGGGCCAGGGGTGGCGTGGGGCTCATAATTCCACAGTGCGCCTTGGTCAGCCCTGACTCTAGACTGGCTTCCACCATGGTCATATATGATGACAGTTACATTCCGGATTGGAGAAGTCTGGTAGACGCTGTACACGAAGCAGGCGCCAAGATTTGCATACAGTTGATGCATTTTGGCATGCTCTTCCTATATACGGGGTTTGTTCCTGAAGGTATGTCGATAATGGTGCCGTCAATGATGCCCTGGCTACAAGGCGACAAGCCCTACCATGTGCTCAGCGAAGAGGATATTGACCGTTATGTAGAGGATTTCGCCAAGGCGGCACGCCGTGTCAAGGAAGCAGGGGCTGACGCAGTCGAGCTGCATGCTTGCCATGGTTGCCTGGCAGGCAGTTTTATGTCTCCTGTCACCAATCGTAGGACAGACGGGTATGGTGGCAGCGTCGAGAATAGAACGCGCTTCCCCAGCAGGATCGTCCAAAGGATGAGACAGGAGGTGGGGCCGGAGTTCCCGATATCGGTGAGAATGAATGCCAGCGATGACATTGAAGGCGGAGTCACAATCGATGAGGCGGTGCAGCAGGCAATTATCCTGGAGTCGGCTGGTGTCAATGCCATCAGCGTCTCCGGAGGGCTCGAGTTCTGGTCTACCTTAAGCATACCCAGCTACCCTTACCCTGAAGGTCCTATGGTCCCACTGGCAGAGAAGGTGAAGAAGGCAGTGAAGGTGCCGGTGGTAGCGGTGGGTAAGATAGATGCCGAGCTGGCAGAGCAGGTAGTCAAGGATGGTAAGGCAGACTTCATTGCTATGGGCCGTCCGCTTCTGGCCGACCCTGAGCTACCCAACAAGCTTCGTGAGGGTCGCCTGGAGGAGATCCGTCGCTGCATATACTGTAATAACTGTCTTAAGTCTGCCGCGGATCCCGATGCTGGGCCGATATCCTGTTCGGTGAATCCGTTCCTGTCCAGAGAGGCTAAGTATCCCTTTCCACCGGCGGAGACGCCTAAAAAGGTGATGGTGGTGGGTGGTGGGCTGGCCGGCATGGAGACTGCTATCTACCTGGCGGAGCGAGGGCACCAGGTATCCCTTTATGAGAGAGAACCTGAGCTTGGCGGTCAGTGGAATATAGCCTCTGCCACACCGGGGAAAGAAAATTATACTACTTTAACTGACTACCTGAGACGTTCCCTGGACAAGTACAGGATTGCAGTCACACTGGGTATCGAGGTTACCAAAGAGAAGGTGCTGGAGATGAAGCCGGACGTGGTGGTAGTGGCTACTGGTGCAGTACCTCTGGGGCTGAATGTGCCGGGTGCTACGGCCAAGCATGTGGTCCAGGGGCATGACGTTATAGAAGGTAAGGTTGAGGCTAAGGGCAAGATAGTGGTGGTAGGAGGCCGCTTCATAGGCATGGAAGTGGCTATATGGCTGAAGGAGCAGGGTGAGGAAGTGAGTCTGGTGACTAGGGCCGGGCTGGGACAGAATGGGGTCAGGCTGGAGAAACTCAGCTTCAAGACCCTGGCAACAAAGCTCGTGGAGCTAAATGTCCCTCTGTACCTGAACACAACCGTTCTGGAGATTACCGACAAGGCTGTGGTCATCCTTTTGGGAAACGAGATTTTCTTGTTGCCGGCCGACACGGTGATTCTGTCGGTGGGCATGCGGTCGGAAAACAGGCTGGCTCAAGAGCTTGAAGGCGTTGTACCTGAGGTGTATGCAGTTGGCGACTGTGTGAGGCCGCGGGATGCCTCTGAAGTATCGTATCAGGCAGCGAAGCTGGCCGCCAGTATATGAGCGCCGCGACACTGGAAAAGCCGGACACTCTGGTTGCAAGTAACTCTTTATGTTTGAAGGAGTCTCATGAACAATTTCTCCGCACTATTCCAGCCGGGCAACATAGGTACACTGCGCCTTGAAAACAGGCTCATAATGCCTGCCATGAGCACAACATTGGGCGACGCAGAGGGCAGGGTTACAGACAGGTTGCTCGACTATTACCGGGCAAGGGCCAGGGGTGGCGCAGGGCTGATAACTACCCAGTTCGCCTCGGTCAGCTCTGACGCTGCACTCCCTTTCACCGCGAACATATATGATGACAGCTACATTCCGGAGTGGCGAAGGCTGGTAGACGCTGTGCACCAAGAGGGCACGAAGATCTGCATACAGTTGATGCATTTTGGCATGCTCTTCCTATTTGCAGAGTTCGTTCCTGAAGGATCGTCTATCATGGTGCCGTCAATGATGCCCTGGCTGAGGGGCGACATGCCCTATAAGGAGATCGGTGAAGAGGATATTGACCGTTATGTGGAGGACTTCGCCAAGGCAGCGCGCCGGGTTAAGGAAGCCGGGGCTGACGCAGTGGATCTGCATGCTTGCAACGGTTGTCTGGTAAGTACTTTCCTTTCGCCTGTGACCAACCGCAGGACCGACCGGTATGGTGGCAGCGTCGAGAATAGGTGCCGCTTCCCCGGCAGGATCGTGGCGAGGATGAGACAGGAGGTGGGTACGGAGTTTCCCATATCGGTAAGGATGAACGCCACTGACGATCTTGAGGACGGGATCACCATTGATGAAGCAATACGCCAGGCGGTTATCATGGAGTCCGCCGGGGCAGATGCTATCAGCATCACTGGAGGGATTGAGTACTGGACTAGCGTGACCGTACCGCCCTATCCTTTCCCTGAAGGTCCGATGGTGCCGCTGGCGGAGATGGTGAAGAAGGCGGTAAAGGTGCCCGTAATAGCTGCGGGTAAGATAAATGCGGAGCTGGCAGAACAGATAGTCGAGGATGGTAAGGCAGACTTCGTGGCCATGGGTCGCCCACTTCTGGCTGATCCTGAGCTACCGAATAAGCTCCGTGAGGGTCGCCCGGAGGAGGTGCGGCGCTGCATATACTGCAATAATTGCCTGAAAGCCGACCCTGAAGCTGGGCCGGGTGCCTGTTCAGTAAATCCGTTCCTTTACAGGGAGGCTAAGTATCCTTTTGTACCCGCGGCGTTGCCTAAAAAGGTGATGGTGGTTGGTGGTGGGCTGGCTGGCATGGAGACTGCTATCTACCTGGCAGAGCGAGGGCACCAGGTATCCCTCTATGAGAAAAAACCTGAGCTTGGCGGCCAGTGGAATATAGCCTCTGCTACGCCGGGGAAGGAAGGTTATGCCGCTTTTACTGATTACCTGAGGCGCTCTCTGGACAACCACGGGGTTCCAGTCACACTGGGTACAGAGATTACCAAAGAGAAGGTGCTGGAGAAGAAGCCGGACGTGGTGGTAGTGGCTACCGGTGCAGTACCCCTGGGGCTGAATGTGCCGGGGGCTACGGGCCGGAACGTGGTCCAGGGACATGATATTATAGAAGGCAAGGTTGAGGCTAAGGGCAAGATAGTGGTGATAGGAGGCCGCTTCATAGGCATGGAGGTGGCTATATGGCTGGCGGAGCAGGGTAGGGAAGTGAGTCTGGTGACTAAGGCCGGGCTGGGGCAGAATGGAATCAGGCTGGAGAAGATGACTTTCAAGGCCCTGGCCAGGAAGCTCTTTGAGTTGCGAATCCCTTTGTACCTGAATGCAACCGTTCTGGAGATTACGGGTAAGGCTGTGGTCATCACTCTGGGCAGGGACGAGGTTTTCTGGCTGCCGGCTGACACGGTGATTCTGGCGGTCGGTATGCAGTCGGAAAACAGGCTAGCTCAAGAGCTTGAAGGAGTTGTACCTGAGGTGTATACAGTTGGCGACTGCGTGAGGCCACGGGATGCGGCTGAAGTAGCCTATCAGGCATCTGTGGTGGCTGCCAAAATATGAGCGAATCGGTTCTTGTTGCGGGGGCATTATCCGTCCTATACTATGTGAGGTCGATTCTTATCTTTCTGCCGGCGGAGTCCTGTGCGAGGCTTGGTACCATCTGACCAATGCACAGTACGCTATTATTGATTAGTTCTGAGGGAGGTATGGATCATGTCTAGGCACGTCAGCGTACCTGAGAAGTGGGACTTGGAAGTCGACCTTGCCGTCGTCGGCTCGAGTTCCGGTGGGCTTACTGCGGCATGCAAGGCCCATGATCTGGGCTTGAGCACTGTGGTGCTGGAGAAGGCGGCAACGCTTGGTGGGGGAACGGCTTTCTCAGGCGGTGTCATCTGGATACCGTGTAATCACCACATGGTGGAGGAAGGCATCCCCGACTCTCGCGAGGCTGCCCTGGAACACATACGGTGTAGCAGCATGGGACGCCACGATGAGGAGATGCTGGCGACCTATCTGGACAAAGGCCCGGAAATGCTCCGCGACGTGGAGGCAATCACCCCGTTGAGGATGCAGGCTGCTGCCACCCTCCCCGACTACCGCGACCATCTGCCCGGCGGCAGCACAGGCGGTCGTCTGCTGGCCGCGGACCCCCTGTATATGGCCCAGTTGCTGCTCGATGCTGAGAATGAGCATCCAATTCTGAGCAAGATACGCCAGTCGCCTTTCCCCTTGTTCTCGGCGGTGCCTTTGCCCACCAACGATCCCAGGTTCTATGTTGCCGGGCGGGCGCTGATAGGTGGTCTGCTGTTGGGGTGCGTACAGAAGGGAATTGACGTACTGGATAGCACTCCGGCCAGGCAGTTGATTGTCCAGGACGGCAGGGTCATTGGCTTGCGGGCCGAGCGCGAAGGCAAGGACTTCTTCGTCAAGGCCAGCAAGGGGGTGTTGCTGGCGACCGGGGGCTATGAGTGGAACGCAGAGATGAACAAGCGCTATATCCGTGTCCCGGAGATACACGGTATCACGCCACCCTCCAATTCGGGTGACGGGCATGTCATGGGGATGGAGGTGGGTGGGGCTGTGGCTCTTATGGACTTCTCCTTGTTCATGCCTACCGTCCGAATCCCCGGCGACGAGATTGATGGCGAGCCCATGTACCGCATCTGGCAATTCAACATAGGTCAGCCGGGTAACATACTGGTGAACAAGGAAGGCAAACGCTGCTGCGATGAGGCCTTCTATCCCGACATAGGTCGTGCCTTCGAAGAGATGGACGCACAGAAGCTGCAACCCGCCAATCTGCCCATGTTCTGGATTGTGGACCAGAATTTCAGAGATCGAATACCTGTGGGGCCTCTTCCCAAGGGCACCGAGATGGCCGATTGGCTTCACAAAGGTGATACCGTAGAGGAACTGGCGGAGAAGCTTGGATTGCCTCCGGCAAACCTGAAGGAGACGCTGGAAAGGTTCAATAAGTATGCCAGGGAAGGCCTGGACCCCGATTTTCATAGGGGTGAGACTGGCTACGACAAGAGATGGGGATTCTGGCCCAATCGCAAGCCGAATCCCGCTCTCGGTCCTCTGGAGAAGCCGCCCTTCTACGGCATGCAACTGTATGTGGGCACGGTGGGCAACCTGGGAGGCCTGGTAACCAATACCAATGCACAGGTTATCGACGCTGAGGGGAATCCCATCCCTGGGCTCTACGCTACCAGCAACGCGGCTGCCCCTCTGGCTACCGGCGTTGCGTACACGAGCGGCATGACGGGTGGCAAGGCTATGATCTTTGGCTGGTTGGCGGCCCAGCATGCCGCCGGCGTCGCGCCTGAGGCAGACAAGGAAGTCGCCAAAACTCCCATGCCGGAGCGGCAGGTCGCAGCGCCACAGGCTGCTGGCATCGCGGTGGCGGCTCCGGGGCAAACTGCGGCCGGGAGCACGCTTACGTCCA
>JAUWXW010000138.1 GCA_030616195.1 Chloroflexota bacterium
GCCTCTACCAGAGCAGCGTCGTCCGTCATCTCTTCCGTCCGCTGCCGGTAAGCCTCCATTATTATATCAGAGCGAAATATCTGGGGGGTCTGGGCTACCCACAGCTCCTCTCTGCGGGGCGTGCTTTGAATTGTCCCCTCAGTGTCGACTATTTTTATAGTCTCCTTAACTGGCAGCCCGGCAATAGCAGCGCCGGTTTTGCCAGCCTCTGCCAGTCCTCGCTCAATCAGCCCGGCGGCGATACAGGGACGTGCCCCATCGTGAATCACCACCCACTGACAGCCTTCCAGCCTTCTGAGTCCCTGAGCCACCGAGTCCTGGCGTCGTTCCCCACCAGGGCATATGTCCGTCACCTTGGAGAACCCCTGATCCTCTACCAGCCTTCGCCCCTGTTCCAAGCCCGCTTTGGTCAGCACCAGGACTACCCGGTCAACTACAGGGCACTCCTGGAACACATCAAGCACATGAGCCAGCACCGGTTTGCCGGCTACCACGGAGAAAACCTTGTCCTCTCCGCCCATCCGACGGCTGCCGCCAGCGGCAGTGATAACGGCACCTACCTTGTCTGGCCTCATACTTCCCTCCTGGTGGGTCGCTCCGATGTATCTCCGGGCGACACCGGGTAACACAAGTGTACCACGACACCTCTGTCGCGGTCACGGGGTTCGACTGAGACAAGGAATCTGCCCCTGTCATTGCGAGGTCGCCTGAGGCGACCGTGGCAATCCCAGAGTGGGTCTCCAGAGGCGACTCGCCATGGCGAGGTAGGCGCTACCCCCTTCACACCCCTTGGGGTAGCCAAGAGGAAACAGGAAGCGACGGTGTGAAAGAGCAACAAGGGCGGAATTATCGGTATTCGGGGGCGGAGCGAGCTTCTTGATGTTGTACACGCTCCAATGCTAGAATGAACTGTTGTGGTGGGCGTGGCCAAGTGGTTTAAGGCGCCAGGTTGTGGCCCTGGAGATCGAGGGTTCGAATCCCTCCGCTCACCCCAATGGTCTCAGCGCCTATAGCTCAGCGGAACAGAGCATCGGTCTTCGGAACCGAGGGTCGCAGGTTCGAATCCTGCTAGGCGCGCCACTTTTCCCTCGTAGCTAAATCGCCCGCCACGCTTCTGGAGCAAAAAGTGTTCCAAATTGTTCCCCTGGCTTTGCGAATTCGGCTCCCCCCACACACACCTGACATTGTTCCCCGGATGGAAAGAGCTCGAGCGGCTCTCGACAAAACAAGTTAGCTATGGTGACTTCCTTCGCTTTCCACACCGGGAGTTCCTTTCACCTCGCAGCCCCTGCCAAGCCATTCTATAGGACGTACGACAGATTTTCAACAGCTACGCCGTGCACATTATGCACCGGCTATGCACAGCCAGGCTGATGCGCCTGACACCAAGGCGCTCGTTGACGAGTCCAGGCTTGGAATGCCACTCCAACGCCCAGGTGCAGAGACAGGAATAACACCTATCCCGCACCCTTTGCTAATAAGCCACCCCGGTCAGCAGTTGCCAGGAAGGTCACCCGATGTCGTCCCCGCCTTTATAGCATTCATCCCCAGCAACAACCGACGTGGGGGGCCTTTGGTTTCAGAATCTGCACTCCTTCCCTCATAAACGTGGCCCGCTTGCTTCCCAGCAAGGCGTCTCGGATATGGCAATCTTTTATTTATCTTCATGTAACCTTATTGTGACTTTCGCTTCTAAGGGCAGCTTACAAGGAGACGAAGACATAAAGTAGGCGGCTTGACGCGGCAAGAAATATTCTGGTAAACTGTAATGTCTGCTTAATCCTGGTGTAATCTCGTAGTAATGTCGCCCGCGATGGTTCGTACGCGAAGCTAAGAGAACATAAAGTTAAACGCTTGACCTGCCAAGAACGCGATGGCCTAGAATTACTGGTGCAAACCCTGAGAGAAGGTAGAGGAAAACCCTCAACTGGAGCTCGGGGTAACCCCTTACCCTAATTGGGCTCGTATTTCCTGGTCACGGATTCTTTGTCTCTTTAGAACCTAGGAACAATTCGCATATGCTGTCACGCAACGCTATGAAGTCAGCCAGCGAGATCTGGGAGACCGCCAAGGGTTCTCTGCAGGTCCAAGTCAACAAAGCCAATTACCAAACCTGGCTTAAGGATACAATAGGAATCAGTTACCAAGGAGACCAGTTTGTCGTAGGAACCAGCAAGGCTTTTGCCAAAGAGTGGTTAGAGAAGCGGCTTCACTCCTTGGTCAAGAAGACCCTCATCAGCATCATAGGGCACAATATTGAGGTCCAGTTCCAGGTCTGTGGCCCGCCAAGCCGAGGCCACGATCACCACGAAATACCCCGCCAGCCTTCGAACCCTTTGCAGTCGAGACTACCACTGCCCAAGCTTAACGCCCATTACACTTTCGGCAGCTTCGTAGTTGGCGACTCTAATCGCCTTGCCTATGCCGCTGCCCTCGGAGTAGCTGAAGAGCCCGGTCATCAATATAATCCTCTGTTCATCTACGGTGAACCGGGCTTGGGGAAGACTCACCTCGTGCATGCGATAGGAAACGAGGCTTGCGAAAACGGCCTTGACGTCGCTTACGCCAGCGGGGAGCAGTTTACCAATGAGTTCGTCAATGCTCTCAGGGAGAAGACAACTGACCAGTTTCGACGTAAATTCCGAAGCGTAGACCTCCTGATTATAGAGGACATTCAGTTCATCATCGGCAAGCAACAGACGCAGATGAGCCTGTTTCATACCTTCGACGAGCTTCATAATGCCAACCGTCAGTTGGTGATTACCAGCAATCGCCCTCCTCGAGCGATGTCTTCCTTGGAGAACGGGCTTTGCTCGCGACTGGAATGTGGCCTTGTAGCCAAGGTTCGCCACCCTGATCCCAAAACACGCCTTTCCATCCTTCGTGCCAAGGCTGAACAGCAAAAGGTCCTGATAGACAATGCCATATTTGAATTCGTTGCCGAGCGCTGTAAGACAAACGTTAGAGAACTCGAAGGTTACCTAAATAGGCTGATTGCCTACGCCAAACTAGCGCGGAAAAACCTTTCGTTGGACTTGGCCAAAGAAGCTCTTGAAGCTCTTGAAGATATGGACCCCCAGAGTGCAACTTCGCCTGGCCCCACTGCAATGTCGATATTGGACGTAGTGGCTGTCCACTTCAACGTTAGCGTCGAATCAATGAAGGGCAGGAAGCGGAACCCTCGCCTGGTCCTGGCGAGGCAAATTGCCATATACCTTGTTCGTGAAAAGACCAATCACCCTCTAGACGACATTGGCAAGATGCTTGGTGGCAGAGATCACTCTAGTATCCTCAGAGCCTATCAAAGAATATCTGAGATGGTAAATACTGATCCCAAGGTGGAAGGAAACCTCAAGCAAATTCTGAGGGCACTCTGTGCAGAAGGACGCTACTACTATTTATTATTAACTAACCCCCACTCAAATCCCAATTCCCTAGTTTTGAGATAATTAGATAATGTGCATTCTTCTTGTGCATTTCGGTACAATATAGTATCGTGACTGCTAAGAAGCGCAGCGAAAAGCTGAGGTCTATTCCAAGGTTGATCATCGTTTGCCTCTTAGTGATAGTGCTTTTGTCTATCTTTCTGATCAGAGAGGTTGAGCCGTCTGGCGTGGAGGTCAGCGAAGATATGCTGGAGCCTGGTGACATCATCTTTGTCGACCTGTACACAGGGTGGTCTCACGGTGGTTATTGGGATCATCTAGCTATTTACGTAGGCAGCCAGCCTACTATGTCGGGCTTTTCTGACCCGGCTGTAGTAGAGGCAACGTTTAACCGAGGCATTATACGTACTCGTTTGGCTAGGTTTCTGAGCAGGGATGAGCCAGCCACGATGTCTGTTCGTAGACTGAAGGAAATGCCTTTTCGCCAGGAGAGTGTGCAAAAGGCGATAGAATATGCCTTGGCTCAGGTGGGCAAGCCCTTTGATTTTACCGCGCATGCAACCGCCCTTCCCCATAAGATTAACGAAGAAAGGCTGCATTGTACCGAGGTGATATGGAGGGCCTACAAGGCAGCCGGCATCGACATTGACTGTAATGACGGCATCGCAGTGTACCCAGAAGATATATACTACAGCCCCAAGCTGAGACCAGTTGAACCATGATGCGACGAGCCACAAAAATAGCTGTGTTTGGGGGCACCTTTGATCCTATCCACTTTGGGCACCTGATTGTATCAGAGGAAGTGAGAAACAAACTCGGCTTAGAAGAGGTTCTTTTCCTCCCTGCGGGGCAGCCGGGGCTCAAAGCTAGCACGCCTATTTCTCCGGCCAAACATCGGCTGGAAATGGTGCGCCTGGCTATTGCTGATAACCCGCACTTCGAGCTGTGCACCGCCGAGGTCGATAGGCCGGGTCCTTCCTATGCTGTAGACACTATGGATGAACTGAGGCGCCGGTTAGGCAGTGAGGTAAAGCTCTTCTTTCTGCTGGGCAGTGATTGCCTTGGTGAGCTTCCGCGATGGAAGGAGCCCCGCAGGCTAATCCAACTTTGCCGACTGGTGGTATTCACCAGACCTGGATTCTCTCTTCCGCCCATGGAGGGGCTGGAGGTGGCGATTCCTGGACTTGCGAAGAATAGCGTCTCTGTACAGGTTACCCAGGTAGATATAAGTGCCACTGAGATCCGACGGCGGGTAGCGCAGGGAGCGTCGGTTCGTCAGTTTGTACCGCCGGCTGTAGAGAAGTACATACTTGAGCAGGGACTGTACAGGAAGCCGTCTTAAAGAGCATGACAACGCTCCCCATTCTAGATAATGAGACCTTGAACCAGTTCATCAAGAAAGATAACATGCGGCGGCCCTTTATGCTGTCTCTAGCCGGCCGAGTACCATCCGATCGAGGTGCAGTTGTCCCCTTGGCAACGGTGGGTGGCCTGGGGCGGGGAGGCATCGAATGAGCGACAGCGCAAACCTGCCGTTGTTTCTCATATCCGTTATTGGGATATCCCTCAGTGGCGTTATGATGCCGGGGCCGGTGACTGCGGTTACGATCGCCAGGGGAGCACACCACAAAGCTGCTGGCGCTCTGGTTGCCCTCGGCCATGGCCTGATAGAATTGCCCCTGATTGTGCTCATCTATTTCGGCTTTGCTCACCAGTTGGAGCTTGAGGGGGTGAAAATCGGCGTCAGTCTGGCTGGTGGACTGGTACTCATCTGGATGGCACTGCAGGTGTTCAGGACCCAGCCTGTGTCCTTCGACGCACCGCATAGCTACCGGGGCCAGGGTTCTGTGGCTGCGGGCCTGCTGACTACTGTTACTAACCCCTACTTTTATGTGTGGTGGGCTGCTGTTGGGGCGGCGCTGCTCGCCGATGCTCGTGACTTCGGTAACGCCGGGGTGGTTGCCATGGGAGCAGCGCACTGGCTGTGTGATCTGGCCTGGCTGTTC
>JAUWXW010000066.1 GCA_030616195.1 Chloroflexota bacterium
GGTTGGGGGATGGATATACACTGGCGAGCGCGTAGCCAATGCCCACAGCGGCCAAGCGGAACACAAAGGCAAGGAGCACGCTCAAACACAAGGTCAGGGTGGCCCCTGCCAGTTCTGCTCACGGTGTGCTGCAACGGAGAGGATGACACTGAAGGTGTTAGTGATCTGCAACGATCCTGAACTGACAGTCTCCTTGTGCGTTGGAGCCCTTTGGCACGGAGATAATATGCGGGACATCGGAATTGTTCAAGTGATGACTGACCTGCCACCGTACCTTGCCTACCTGGACGCGGCAAGCAAGTGTAATTATCTCTGGCTTGTGCGACTGCCAGATACTGCCATATTCGGCGGATGCCCCGTACATGATGTGACGAGCGGACAGGCCAGGATCAACCATATGTAGAAAAGAGACCCCATCGAGGGAATTGGAGGTGATGACTTGAGTGACATCAACTGCATCCAAACACCAATCCGGATCAAGGTGGTGGGCGTGGGAGGGGGAGGTTGCAACGCCGTGAATCGAATGGTAAGAGCCGGTATCACGAACGCTGAGTTCATTGCCATTAATACCGACGTTCAGGCATTGCTTCGAAGCGAGGCGCCTACCCGGATTCAAATCGGAATGAAGGAATCTGGCGGACTCGGTGTGGGAGGTGACCCTCAGCGTGGCCGGGTTTCCGCGGAGGAGAGCCTCCGGGAGTTGCAGGAGGCAATCGCCGGCGCCGACATAGTCTTCATTGCTGCTGGGATGGGCGGGGGCACAGGAACGGGGGCCGCGCCGCTGGTGGCTAGACTGGCCAGGGAGACTGGATCTCTTACCATAGCTATAGTCACAAGGCCATTTCGGTTTGAGTTGGCGCATCGGCAGCAGCTAGCCGACGTGGGCATTGATCAACTCGAGGACGAGGCCGACACCATGATAGTCATCCCGAACGATCGTTTGCTCGACAAAGCTGGCCAGGAAGTATCGGTCGACGATGCGTTCAAGATGGCTGACGACATCTTGATGATGGCAGTTCGAACCATCAGCGAAGTCATCACTGTGCCCGGACTGATCAATGTGGACTATGCCGATGTCCAAACCATAATGGGAGATTCTGGACCCTGCTGGCTTTCTGTTGGCTATGGGAGAGGCGATAACAGGGTGGTAGATGCAGCACGTTCCGCTATCTCGAGCGACCTAGTAGACGTGTCGCTTGAGGGTGCGCGTGGCGTCCTGTACATTGTCTCTGGGGGAAGAGACCTGGGCCTTGCTGAAGTGGCGAAAGCAGCTGACGTTATCAAGGCCGCCGTAGACAAGGATGCTATGTGCATTTTTGGAGTGACTTTCGATGAAAGCCTCGGCAGTGACGTCAGGGTCACGCTCTTGGCTACCAATTCTACTTCCTATAGAGAACTGGCCGCGGCGCGCATAGTGGAAGAGTTCCGCCCCGTGATTGAGGCTTTGGGACGTGATGAGAGCAGCCTGAACCTGCCGGCTTTCGAGCGTCGCCCCTTGTCCGTGAGACGCTTGCAAAGCAGAAACGAACGTCAGGAAGTCGCGGCAGCTCAAGTCCAGCGTGAGAGGAGGGAAGAGGCGAAGGGTGTATATGAAATCATGGCAGAAAAGCGAGCAGACGAACAGGATCGGCAGGCCGGGGAGGATGACGTGGTGCCTACCAGGAGCACTAGAACGATGCTGGACGAAGTGCCACTGGAAATTGTCCTGGCCGACTGCGACGACATTGTGGCATATTTCAACAAAGACACCAGTGCCAATCAGTGCTTGCGCGAAATCGTAGGGAAGAAAGTGCAGGACTGTCACCCGGAAGAAAGCGTGCCTCTGGTCAGCCAGATTCTGCAGGAATTCAAGACTGGCAAGAATGACTCTGCGCAGCTTGAAATCTCGTTGGGCGGCAAAGTGATCAAGCTCAGGTTGTTTCCCCTCTACAACGGCGAGGGCAAGTACCTGGGATGCATAGAAATAACCCAGCAGGTAGTCCGGGCCAAGAAGAAGGCGACCGCACAAGACGTAACGGCAGACGGGAGACCCATGTTGGCCAGAGTCAGCTAAGCAACCTTGTGTGCAGGTCCTCAACAACGGTGCACCTGATGACCTGCCCCCGATCATTGTACCGGTTCACGAGCTGGAACTGTTGGCGTGTACAATGATTGAATAGCTTCTTCATAGGAGCCCGTAGACTTGTCCTCGCGAGGGTTCCCCGGTTATGTGAACAGGGCCTGCACTGTCCACCGTTGAGCCAAGGTCCCTATTGGTGCTTCAACGTGCTCCGAAATGAAGCCCTTTCCGAGCGGGTTGACCGAAACAGTCTGTGTGCCTTAGGGTCGGGGTAACCGTTCTGGAGTACAGATCTAGCGCCTTGACAATGGCGCCGGTAATGGGAAGAGAGAAGGGGGCCACTTAATGTGGCCCCCAGTTTCAATCGTCAGTCGCCTAGCTAAGCTTTCCCGATCCTAAATACCTTTGTCCCACACTTGGGGCATGTGCCGGTTGTAGCTGGCCTCTTGTTCTTCAGGGTGACTTTCTGGGGATTCTTGATCTCCACCTTGGTCCTGCACTTTACGCAATAAGCCTGTGCCATTTTTCCCTCCCTGCTTCAATTTTTCGCTGTGATCTACCGGCAGTGTTGTACCTGGTAGGCACACATTGGGAATAATATAAGGGGGTATACGCTAGATGTCAAGTACCTGAATGAAAAATCGCCAATGTTCCCCAGATACTCTATACTTCACCTTAGGTAGATCGGGGGAAATGGAGTTGCCTGCATTTTTCCTTTTTGCTTTTGGCGGACAAGGATAGATGAACACAGACGAAAAAGTTGAGCTACTGAGACAGTCGCTTCTGCTGTCTGCCCTGGGAGAGAAAGATCTCGGCGAGTTGGCCGATCTGGCCGTGGAGCGCTGTTTTGAATCCGGTGAATTCATCTTCTGGGAGGGCGACTCGCCCCAGTGGTTCTACATGGTTGAGCGGGGGAAGGTAAAAATGCTCAAGCATTCCTCCTTGGGAAAAGAATTCCTCATTGCCGTCTTCGGCCCAGGGGAAGTATTTGGCGAGGTGGCCGTCTTCGATAATGCACCTTACCCGGCTTCAGCCCAGGCAACAGATGAGACCTGTACCCTGGGTATAAGGAGAGATGATTTCCTCTCCTTTCTGAGTCGGAACCCCCCGGTTTCAATGCACATGATAAACGTCCTGGGGAAACGTCTCCGGGATGCCCATGACCGTCTGCGCGACCTGGCCGGGGAGAGGGTGGAGCAGCGCCTGGCCAGTATCCTGCTAATGCTCGCCTCCAGGCTGGGGCCAAACCTGCCCTTCACCCGTCAGGAGATCGCCGACATGACAGGAATCACCACGGAAACCGCCATCAGGGTAATGACGCGCCTGAAGGACAGCGGAGTCATCCGTTCCAGCCGGGGCAAGATCACCATCCTCGATGAAAACAAGCTGAGGACCTTAAGCGAAGGCCCTCAGCTCACGTAGAATTGCAATCGCCGATTCATGGGGGAGAGAATTATTGTCAGCCTGTAAAGGTTGGTCGTACAATAGTGACGAGACGTTATGGTACAGATACTACGAAACAAGAACCTGGCTACCAAATTCCAGATACTGGTTGAGGTAGCCGCCAACCAGCCCAACCTCCAGCAGAGGGAGATCGCCAGTAAACTGGATGTCACTTCACAGGCAATTTCCGAGTACATCAAGGAGCTGGTGAAGGACGGCTGGCTTACGTCAGAGGGTCGGTCTAGATACAGGGTAACCCAAGAGGGGATAAACTGGGTTCTGCAGACGTTCCGAGACCTGCGAGACTATTCCGCTTTCGTGGGAAAGGCAATAACCAATATCACTGTTTGTACTGCGGTGGCACACGACGACCTGTCTCAAGGTCAAGCAGTGGGGTTGGAGATGAAAGAAGGCCTGCTCTTTACTGCCAGGGACACGGGAAAAGGGGCAAAAGGAACAGCAGTTGCCGCTGCCAAAAAGGGCGATGATGTAGGCATCTCTAATATACAAGGAATAGTAGACCTGGAAATAGGAAAGATAACCGTCCTGAGAGTCCCTGGAATTCAGAGAGGCGGCTCCAGGAGTGTTGATCTCGCCAGGCTGAAAAAGGCGGTAACAGGAAGGAAAGAGCCGGTTGGCGCCATTGGTATTGAAGCCGTGGCGGCTCTACGACGAATAGGTGTTGAACCTCATTATCTCTATGGTGTAGCCGAGGCCGCTGTCGAGGCAGCACGCTCCGGCTTGTCCTTCCTGATAGTCTGTACCGAAGATGACACCCCTGGGTTGCTTACCCGGCTAAGAGAAGCAAACCTGGACTACGAGGTCCTCGACTTAAGGAAAGCCTAGGAATCCCATCGTCACACCCTCAGGTGCCGCCGCACATAGATAGCCACGTCAGCAGCGCAGCATATTTCTTGATTTCATCCTGCCGCCCTGGTTGTCTTCACGTTCCCCTACATGAGTGGGGAGAGTCCTGAAAAATTTGCCCCTTGTGGGGACTTGGCAATCTTCCCCACATCCGCCCTGAGATTGATTCGCTCGCAATCCATCATGCTGATACGTCAGCACCACCGAGCATGAACATGGACCGTTTCCCCAACATGTGTGGTGCAGGTGTTGACGTATTTGGTCAAGGGTTGCCGTTAGGTGCCACATCTCCCGTAGGGGCAATTCATGAATTGCCCCTACATCGTCGGAATACTTGCCGGCGCTCACGTGCAAGCACCCAGCGCTGGGGCTGACACTAGCGCCACCGAGCATCGGAATGGGACACTTTCGTAACAATGACAAAAGGGGACTTGAACCGACAGACTAAGGTGCCGATCCACGGTGCGTATTGACACCGCGTCGAAGAGGTGCTAAAATCAAGCGCATTTGTATATAATCAAGTGCACTTGTGTGCGGGGCAAGTTTCCAAGCAACTAGGCAAATGAAATCAATCGTTACAGGGGTGCCCGAGCATTAGCGAGGGCTTAATTGGAGAGCAAGCTCGGTGAAATTCCGGTGCAGTTCCGCCTAGTGTTAAAGCCAGAACGCAGCCCCTGATTTTACAGCCTCCGCGGAGAAAGGGGGTGGAAGTATGACCAGAACACCTTAAGATTCCCTTGTTCTGCCGACCAAGGGGATTCAATTTTGCATCATAAAGGAGGCTTTAGTGAAAAGGCTAACTACAATTTTATTGATTATAGTTGTGGCTCTTGCTTCAACTACGGGGTATTTGGGTTACCGCTTGGCTACTGAGCCAACGAGTTTAGAGACATTAACCGGGCTTACGGCAGATGAGGTGGCGACGATGAGTGCTCTTGCGCCTGTCCTTGGCTGCTCTCCCGAAGATGTCCCAGGGGCAGTGGGGGGAGAGGCTTTCATTGATGATCTAGGAAGGGCAGTTAAGATACCGGGACATTCTCCTGTTGAAAGAATTGTCTCCCTGCATCCTGCTGCTACGGAGACCATCTTTTGCCTGGGGGCTGATGGTAAGCTTGTGGCTGTTAGCAATGCATGGAGCGGCGATGCCTTTGCTCCAGACCCGGTGGAAAGCTGGATTACGACCCCTGAGGACATCGACAATGAAATCGAGGCGAGAGTGAGTGCTGGGACGCTAACTGCGCTTAATGCCTTTAGTGTGGAGCCTGAGGCAATTCTAGACTTAGCGCCTGATGTGGTTTTTGCCTTCGGGTATACGCTCCCAGGGTATGCCGAGGCTATCAAAGATGAAGTCCCCGTGATCTGCTTCGCACCGACTACACTCGAAGACATCCTCCAGAACCTTGTGCTTGTGGGGAAGGTTGTAGGTAAGGAAGCTGAGGCAGAGAGCCTGTTAAATGATATAAAGAGTGACATCATCGATATCGCAAGTATGACCATAGATGAACTCAGACCAAAGGTATTCTGTGAGACGGGCTATAATGGAGGGGTTTGGACTACGGGAGAAGACTCTTTTGTCAGCAGCCTCATTATTCTGGCTGGTGGTAGGGATTTAGGAACCCCCGTCCCAGCCGCCAACGCCAACATAAGCCCTGAGTACATAGTCGATAGCGAGCCTGATCTCATCCTCCTCCTCGATTATCCTTGGGGTGCAGATGCCCAAAGCGTAGCGGGAAGAAGTGGATGGGGCACAATCCCGGCGGTGATAAATGGGAAAGTCTATGAATTAGACACTGAGTCTGTGGACAAAGTTACACGACCGGGATCGAGAATTGCCCAAGGCTTGGAGGTTCTACTAGGGATAATCCATCCAGAGCTTTCTAAGTGAAGAGCAGAAGGAAGACAGTCTTTGTTCTTGCCTTATTGGTGGGGATACTGTTTGGGGCTATGCTCCTCTCCACTGCCATAGGTGCTGTCCATGTCTCGCCTTTAAGCATCTTGAAGATGGGCTTGAACAAGTTGCATATCGCCCATTTTGATCCCTCTTGGAGGGAGGCGGATGAAGCTATCATTTTTCAACTAAGGCTTCCCTGTGTCGTAGGAGCAGCTTTAGTCGGTGCTGCCTTGGCAGTAGCGGGCTCGCTTTTTCAAGGTGTTCTGCGAAACCCTCTTGCCGATCCATATCTTATCGGCACCTCCTCAGGGGCTCTCTTTGGGGTTACCATCGCTATGATTTTCCTCCCGGCGACCCTATCCTTCTCAGGCTTCGGGATAGCCTCTATTGTTGCCTTCCTGGGGGCATTGGGAGCGGTGTTTTTGGTCTACGCCTTAGCAAGGGTAGGAGGGAGAACTCATGTAGTAACCTTAATCCTTGCCGGTGTTGCGGTGAACTTTCTCCTCACTGCCATCTCCTGGTTTTTACTGGACGTAGTGGGTGAACTACATCAGAAAGCATCGGCGGTCTATGGATTTCTTTGGGGTCAAATCATGGGTATTGACTGGAACCAGATAGTGGTGCTGGCACCGATAATCTTTTTGGGGCTTATTTTAGCTAGGCTTTTTGCCTCTCATTTAAATGCCTTCTCCTTGGGTGAGGAAGGTGCAGCCTATGTGGGGGTAAATGTGGAGAGGGACAAGATGCTCATTTTAGCATTAGGTGCTTTTCTTACTGCCTGCGCAGTTTGTATCGCAGGGCTCATTGGGTTTGTCGGGCTTATAATACCACACGCCCTACGCCTTATATTCGGTCCCGACAATCGCCTTTTGCTTCCTGCTTCTGCTCTGGCTGGGGCATCATTTTTGGTGCTTGCCCATCTCGTTGCCCGCACCATCCTCGCACCTGAGATGCTCAGGCTCGGAATCCTTACTGCACTCATAGGCGGACCTGTATTCCTTTATCTCCTAATCCGTTATAGAAGGGAGTATGCTTTTTAATGAGTAACCTCCTCATGAAAGATGTTTCCTTTTCCTACTCTGATGGTTTCGCCTTGCACCATATTAACCTAGAGGTAGGGGCTGCTGAGATGGTAGCGCTTTTGGGTCCCAATGGTTCAGGCAAGACTACCCTTCTCAAGCTTGCTGCTGGGGTTTTAACCCCAAGGTGGGGGGAGATGCTGCTGGGGGGGATAAGCCTTAGAGAATTGTCTCGAAAGGAGATAGCACAAAGGATAGCAGTGGTGCCACAATACTTTAACATACCCTTTGCCTTTAGTGTAGAGGAGGTGGTAGTGTTGGGACGCACCCCTTTTATTAAAACACTCTCCGGTGAGACTGAAAGAGACTATCTAGTGGCAAAGCTTGCCTTGGAGCTTACCGGCATGGAGAGCTTCAAAGCTCGCCCCTTCAATGAGTTGAGCGGTGGGGAGCGGCAGAAGGTTATTCTGGCTATGGCTCTGGCTCAAGAGCCCAGGCTTCTGCTCCTTGATGAGCCCACAGCACACC
>JAUWXW010000171.1 GCA_030616195.1 Chloroflexota bacterium
TTGCCTCATGCTGGAGAGCTACGCTACCGAAACACTGCCTATGGTGCAGGACGAGCGTTTGGCGGGGCTCCTGTATGATTTGTCCATTGAGGCCAGGGATATGAAAGAGAAGGTGGCAGCCTCGGTCTGCGGTGATGGTGATGCTGAGTTAGACTTGGCTGAGGTTGCACAGTTCGGCAGGGAATGGGCGAAGCGGGTGGAGACAGGCTATACCTGTCCGATTAGTTCTAACCCTGAATCTGAGGAGGTTGCTATGGCAAACCCAGGCATAGGCGAGGCACTGGGGACCGGTGCCGGCATCGGAGCGGGGTTAGTTGTGGGCCAGAAGGTGCTGGAGAAGAAAGAGGGGAATCCCAATGGTGAGAATGGCATTATAAAGGATTATAGCAAACTCCGGGACTGGGAATTGGAGATCAATGTTAAGAAGGGCTATGAGGATGCTATCACTGAAGGACGGCGGAGGGGATGGACAATTCTTACTCGGGGTCAGTATATTACGCTAACTGGTGAGCAGGTGGATATTCCTGGAATCATAATTTTGCGATCTGAAAATCCCAATCCTCATAACCCCATAGCCCTATCCGTATGCGAAAAGGAGCATGGTCTGGGGCCGAAGCTGGACTCGTGCATTTTTAAGCTGGAGGAGCGCAACATCGAGAAGGGATGTCCTCCGATGGGCTTAGGTACGAAAGAGTGTCCCAATCCCGTGGCAGTCTGCCGCGCGAGTATATCTCAGCCGGTGTGTTCCGCAAAGGCTGAATCCCCAAAAGCATAGGGGAGGCCAGCATGCGCCTCCCAGAGCAAGAGTGGAAGCAACCCCGTTGGTGCCCAGGCATAGCGGCAGCGGACAAGGAGCTAAAGCAAGCTAGCAGGGCGCTTACAACCACCAAGAGTCGCATCACTGACATTCGCAAAAACCTTACTACAGCCCTCAATATCTGTGCTGGCCAGGCCGAGATGTTTGAGCAGCCGATCGCTGTACTTGACCCCTATGGGAGCAGGTGCAGGAACCCCGAGACTGGCCACTGGATCCCCTCAGACGAATGTGGTTTTGAGCCTGTAGGAATCAAGACAACCGCCCTGGGGGCCGGCGGTCTCACTCACTACGAGTTCGAGTTTCACGTTGTCGAAGGCCACAGTTTGGTAGTAAGCCACGACCCGTTCACCTTTGTCCCGAACCCTGATTATCCCAAGAATTTGCAGCCCCGGCTGCGGGAGAGGGTAGCTACCAAGGCGCAGGTGGAGAAAATAGCAGCCAATATCGAGCCTGACGCTCTGCTCACCGATTTTCATGTGCTGGATCGGGGAGCCCCTATTCTGGGCCCCGACCTGGTGGTAGAGGCCGGCAACGGCCGTGTTATGGCACTCTTACGCGCTTCTGAAGAGCACCCTGAGAGCTATCGAAACTACCACGACAGGCTGGTAGAGCGTATAAGGGATTTCGGCCTTCGCGCTCAGGATGTTGCCGAAGTTTCCCTGCCGATCCTGGTGCGGATCAGGCTAACGGAGGTTGACAGGGTAGCATTTACGCAGGAAGCCAACGCAATGGCTACCATAGCTCCCTCTGCCATAGAGAACGCCAGAACGGATGCTGAGAAGATAACCATTGTCATGATACAGGAACTGCGGGTCTCTGAGGATGAGAGTATTGAGGATGCTCTGAGGGCGGATAAGAACTTGCCTTTTGCTCGCAGCTTCTTGCAAACCTTGCCCGATGAGGTGCAGGCGAGCCTAGTTGATGCGAAGGGCCGGCTGAATAGGGATGGCGTACACCGTATGGCTATGGCGATATTTGTCTCTGCTTTTCAGGGTGACAACGGCTTACGGCTGGCTGAGAAGGCGTTCGAGTCTATTGATATGGACATAAGAAATGCCGTCAATGCTATTGCCAGGAGCCTTGGTGCTATTGCTCAGGCTGAGAGCCTGATACGCAATGGGGACCGTGACTCTGAGTTGACTATTGGCGATGACCTGGCGCAGGCGGTTAGTGTCTACTCTGCTATAAAGACAACCCCGGCCTTGACAGTGGACAAATATCTTGCCCAGGAGCAACTGTTCGAGCGTGAGCTAACCGATTTCCAGGAAGGCATATTGATAGTATTGGAGAGGTACAGAAGGTCGCCTAAGAAGCTGGGGCGGGTATTTACCGCCTATGCCGAAGGCGTTATCGCATCCCCACCGCCGGCTCAGACTGCAATGTTCCCTGAAGCCAAGATAAGCAAACGGGAGCTATGGGAGAAGGCACTGGGGCAGGCGGAGCAGGAACCTGAAGCTCTCGAAGTCCCCAGTCTATTTCAGGCACAATCTCCAGTCAGTGAGGTGACAGAAGTTATAGATCTGCCTAAGCCAACAGAGTATAAAATAATTAAAAAGGGTGAATGGTATCCTTACGAATTGAAACAAAGAAACCCTAGAACTGGTAAATGGGAACTTACCTTTACGCATGATGACCTCAACTTTATTTATGAATGGCTGGAGGCTGAAGGTATAGATAGGTCTAAGGTTCTTCTACAGACACAGGCTGACCCACTGCTTGACGAAATATCCCACCAGATATGCTCTATGAGCTCGAGGGAACATGGTTTTACAATCTGCTCAAGGGGATGCGAGCTGTTGCGAGGACCAGAGAATGTAGGACATAAGCATGGAGTAACCGTGAGTATTAGTTGCCCGGAGGGAGCAGAGCCTATCGGGACCTATCACAGTCACCCAGGCGATCCTACCCTCTCTGAGCAGGATGAAGCCGAGATGGTGAGGCTTGGGCTTCCTGTGGCATGTGTAGGAGTGCCAGATAGTGGGGTAAAATGCTATCTGATTAGCAGGTGTGGCTAGTGAGCTAATCACAGCCGAACCCTGGAAGGGTTTATGATTTAAGATGTGGCTGAAGATAAGAATAGCGCTTCTGACCGTAACCTGGTTTCTGCTATGGCTCCCGAGTGGTGACTATGCATTCAAGAAGTCTAGGAAATGGAGAAAGGAGAACTATGGATATAGTTGTAGAACAAAGCAAACTGGCTGACCCTCTGGTGCCGAAAGTCACGTATCAAGAGCCCTTCCCAACTACTGTCCTTTGTGGTGCCGTAGTTAGTGACCAAGAGGAGTGCGGGAACCAAGCACTCTTGATCATGCTGGTCCACGACGATGAAAAGCTATTGGTTGGGCAGAGGCCGGCGGGGGTTAAGGTGTGGCCCCATGATGCATCTGTGATAGCGATCTATCTTTGCACAGAGTGTGGTGTTATGCGGGTTAGATGGAATCAGTCTTAATAGATACCCAGTCTGCCGTTTTAGCCTCTTGACAAATCAATTTTCTTGGTGCTAACATAACTTAGGGCCCTCGAACTGGTAATGGAGGGTCCTTTCTTTATCAGTTCGAGGCTCACTTGATAGGGCGTAGCACCCCGAATGAAGGGGTAAACATGCTACGCCCTATCCTTTTGTCCGGGGTGCCGCCCTCCTGAAAGGGGGATTGGTGAAACGGCGGTAAAGAGATGCGAGTTCTGTACGGGCAGGCTGTCGAGGGTAGCCCACACTGACAGCCAGAGCCAAATGTACCTCATCTGCCTAGACTGCGGACGGAGAAATCGGGTGGGCAAATTACTTACGGAGGACGAGAGATGGAAGCAAAGATGCAAGCGAGGGGAAAAGCGAAGCCAAAGTGCCAAAAATGGTCCAAGACGAAACCCAGGAAGTGCCTCAGACGAGCCAAGAGTTAAATGAGGCGCGCGCCGAAAAGTAGAACCTCGTAAAGGAGATGACCAATGAAGGAATGTAAGGTTATAAGCACAAAGAGGGGGAGTCGCTGCATGTGCAATGGCAAGTTTGCCAAGATGAGCCGTTGTAGGATTCCTTCGGCGAAGTCAAGGAAGGGGAGGTAAGTCATGGCTGATGGAGTTGTGGGGATTGCGAAAAGGATACAGGACATTGACATTGCCGGCATCCCGATCGGGGCGGCTGCCCTGGGAGGAGGCTCTGCTCTGATTCTGTCCGAGCTGACCGATGGCCTCCTAGTGCCCAGGATACCCACGGTGCCGGTGGTTGCGATCAAGGCAGGAGAGACCTACGCTATGCACCGGTGGGGACACAAGGCCATCGGTGCCGGCGGAGCCAGAGTTGCTACGTTGTTCCTGGGCTATGACACTTTGAGAACCCTGATCCCGATAGAGAAGACGATCAAGGATATCATAGCTAAGATACCCGGGATACCCGGGGCTGTTGCAGCCACGAGTAGTAACCCCGGCCCAGAGGCTACGCCCCCTCCGGGCGGGAACGGGCACCAGGGCGATGCTATGACCTTTCTGAGGAATAGCGTAGCGGCAGCTACAGGAGGGGGAGCATGACGACGAAACAGACGCCATTAGTTGAAACGCTGGACTATGCGGCAAATGCCACAAGGAGCCTGGCGTTGGAGAGGGTCGGCCTGATAACCGACCTGGAGCTCAGGATGGTGTTCCAGACGGACACCACCGATACGCCGACCATTATTCAGGACGCCCTGGCCCGGATCATCAAGGGGATCGCCATCAAGGACGGACAGGGGCATACCTGGTGGGCCTGTGGCGAC
>JAUWXW010000161.1 GCA_030616195.1 Chloroflexota bacterium
CTATTTTCGAAGTTGAGCATGCAATAGGGGCAAGCGACGGCCAGAATATTTCCCCCCAGCTCGACGGCCTCCTCCAGTCTGATGTCAGAAAATCTCTCGCCTTTCTTGGTGTCCATCCAGATCCTGCCCCCTCCACCACCACAGCAGATGCTACTCTCCCGATAGTCAGGGAACTCCACCAGCTCCAGGCCGGGGATGCTGCTCAGAACCTCCCTGGGCTCATCGTATATGCCATGATGGCGTCCCAGATAGCAGGGGTCCTGATAGACCACCCTCTTCTTCAGCTCCTTCTCCAGCTTCAGCTTCCCCTCCTGGAGAAGCTCGGCCAGATATTGGGTGAAGTGAATCACTTCAAAGTTGCCTCCCAGCTCTGGGTATTCGCTCTTGAAGGTGCTGTAGCAGTGGGGTGAGGTGACCACAATCTTCTTGACCCCGGCTTCAGCGAAGGCATCAATATTGCTTTGGGCGAGGCTGAGGAATACGCTCTCGTTTCCTCCCTTGCGCACACTCTCACCACAGCAGCTCTCCTTGACGCCGAGGATGCCAAAGTCCGCCCCCACCTTTTGTAGGATATTGGCGGTGGCACGGGCGACATTACGGACCCTGGAGTCATAGGCGGGGACGCAGCAAGGGAAGTACAATAGCTCGGTGCCCGGGGTGAAGGCCTTGACTTCGAGGCCCTGAGCCCAATCAGCGCGTTTCTCCCGCTCCTCCCGCATCGGATTGCCGACGCCGCCGAGGCTGGCCATCGCGCTGTGAAGGCTGGCAGGGACAATGCCTGACTGCACCATTATCCGGCGGATAGCTTCCATCACATCTGTTATGCCAACGCCGCGGGGACAGCGCCTGACGCAGGCATTACAGGTGGTGCATAGCCACCACTCCTCATCGTCAAAATCAGTGAGGCCGAACTGCGCTTGACGGAGCATCTTGCGGATAATGAACTTTCTCACGATATTCCAGGGGCAGGTGGTGGTGCACAGGCCACATTGGAAGCATAGTTTGACCACCTCACCGCCAGCCTCTTTGATGAAATCTTCCCCTTCTTTAAAGGGAGCCACTACTTCCATGATATACTTTCCTTATTCTTAGTCTTGTTTCAGGTTAAGGGCATAGAAAAACAAGCCCCTGCTTGTCTTTCTATGGGATTTATTAGAGATAGCCCAGCGAACAAATCAATAGTCTCTATCCCCAATTCCTCCTCTAACCTTCTGTATCTTCTGTATCTTCTATAAGGGTCAAAGCTTCCGTCACGCATATCTTGATACACTGAGGGTCCGGGGGGTCGCCACAAAAATCGCATTTCAGCGGTATGTCTTCACCGGGTTCCTTGAAAACAGGTTTGACCGGGCAGGAGGCGCGACATAGTTCACACTCGTCATACTCATGCCCAGCGATTACCACAGTATTCTTTGCGGTACACTCCGCATCGGTGTACGGCCCGGCTATCACCGGGTAGTGATGCTCTCCGTCGATAAAGACCTTTATCCGCGCCCGCTTAGGATTAAAGGTATTATCGATATGGTGTAAAGAGCAAATTAGCTCACATGACCGACAACCAGTGCACTTAGTGTGATCTACTTTTATCTTAGCCAACATAGCCTCCTTGACAGATAAACTCAAACGGATAATTCGTGCTCAGGCTAGCCCCAGCTCTTGCAGCTTCTCCTGGGTGGGCACGCCCTCTTCATCCCATCCCCTGAGCCGATAAAACTCGGGCAGCATCTCACCGAGCCTGTTCACATGCCCTTCCCATGCTCCGCTGAGCTGCGGCTCCTCCAATATTCTCTTGGGCAAGGTATCATCTTTTCCGGTTATGCCGGCTGCCAGATTGAACAGCCGCTCCACATTCCATATCCTCTCACCAGCAAGCTCCACACTCTCCTGGGTGTAGCCTGCGCCAGTAGCAGCTTCCAATAGAGAAGTTAGAGGCTCGAAGTCCCATGACTGTGCTATGGCAAGTACCACTGTGCACAGGCCAGCGGAGTCAATCACGGCATTTCTATGTTGTGCAGGGATGACCATAGCTGCCTTGCCCTCAGTCTTTAGGGCAGTCTCAGGGCCGCCTTCGGACAATAGCTCTTCGCCGAGCACAAAGGCTTTCATATGGTCACCCCCTCTATTGGAGGTAGCGTACTCCAGCCCTGTTCCCTGAACCGCCTGCGGATGCCAGGTAGGTAACTCCTGTTTCTTCACCGACATCGAGATTTCCGGATGACCATACTTCTCAGCCACCCGGTAGCCCCCCTCGGCCAGTACATCGCCAAAATCCTGGCGCAACCCGGTCTTCTCCACCAGCTCTACCAGGGCCTGGGCATTGCCGAAATTCAGTTTGTAGCCAACGTCCTTTTCTGGGAGGTACCCCCTCTCGTAAAGCTCCATGGCGCAAGCGAGAGTGCCTCCCATCGATATGCTGTCCATCCCGAGGTTGTTGCAAAGGTAACCGGCCTTGAGAACAGCAGGCAGGTTATCAACGCCGCAGGCAGCCCCGAGAAGGGCATGGGTTTCAAACTCGGCCCCCTCGCCAGCACATTCGAACCCTTCAACATTATCTACCCGGTATACTCGGGCACAGGGGACACAACAGGCGAAACAGCCCCTGTTCCTCACCAGGAACTGGGACTTGAGGGCCGTCATATTGATATTGCCCCACCCTTCGAAGACGTTAGACTGAAAGTTCCTGGTGGAAAGTATGCCAAACATGGCACCCACCTCACCGACAGCCAGTAAGCCGAATTCCGCTACCGGTCCTCCCCCGGGTGGAACCTTCTCTAAGACAGCCAGAGTTGTCTCTTTAAAGGCCTGTCCATCGTACACAGTGACCGCTCCCGTTCCCCTGACGACTACTGCCTTGAGGTTCTTGGACCCCATCACCGCTCCCGCTCCACCCCGGCCCAACATCCTGTTCCTGTCAGTCACGATGGCGCCTATCCTCACCAGCCTCTCACCAGCGGGGCCTATACAGGCAATGTGGGTATCCATGGCCTGCCACTTATCACCGATCTCGGCCCTGATGATGTCTTCCGTTTCGTTCACGGTCTTGCCCCACAGGTGCTCGGCCGGCCTGATCTCTATCTCGTCATTATTTATCCATAGATAAACTGGGTTGGGGGCTTTGCCCTCGAAGATGATCCCATCGTAGCCGGCGAATTTCAGTTCCGGGCCAAAATGCCCGCCGGTGTTGGGGCAAGTGACGGTCCCGGTCAATGGCGACTTGGTTACCGCTACCATCCGATTGCCACCAAGAGCACCCGTCCCGGTCAGAGGACCGTTCATAAAGACCAGCTTGTTCTCGGGGCTGAGCGGATCCACCTTTGGGTCTATCTCGTCATAGAGGATCTTCGTGCCCAGGCCTCTGGCCCCGATATAATCCATAGCCTGATAGGGGTCGAGGTCTTCAATTGCAAAATCGCCGCGGCTAAGATCGACTCTTATTATCCTGCCAACCCAACCGTCCATAAAAAATTACCTCCTTTTGATGATGTAAACCAACGCTAGAGTCCAACAGGCAATGCCATTATACAGAATGAACCGAGAGGTGTGCAAGCCTGCCTTAAAGGCAAGCCCTTTAGACAGTCGAAGTCAGGGAAACCATGAAAGCCACCAACAATGTCGTAAACCTCCCCCGGTAGAGAGAAGTATTCTAATAGCTACCCTTGCTCGCTCTGCACTGGTTGACGATGACGCTACAAAGTGATAACATCAGCAACCGACACGCATAAACAAGCGGTGCTGCCGGGGATTTTGCTCCAATTCGCTTTAAGGAAGGGAACCTATTCAAAGGTTGGAGGTGCAGAATGAATTACAACACGATTATACTTACCAAAGAGGAGGGTGTGGCAACGCTAACCCTGAACAGACCAGAAAAACTCAATGCCTGGAACGAGGAGATGCAGACAGAAGCGCTACAAGCGGTGGAGGAGATACGCTGTGACAGTGAGGTAAGGGTGCTAGTAGTAACAGGCGCAGGTCGAGGTTTTTCCTCCGGCGCCGATCTCACCGCCATGGCGCAGCGAGAGCAAGGGTTGCCTACCGACAGGACAACCTTGAGCACCTTGCCCGGCGTGGTGGAGCTGACCTATGAACTGCGAAACCTAGATCGGCCGACAATTGCCGCCGTAAATGGGGTAGCAGCCGGAGCCGGCTTTGGCATCGCCCTCGCCTGTGATATCAGGATCGCCTCTGAGCAGGCGAGGTTCTCCCAGATATTCGTAAAGAGAGGGCTGGTTCCTGATTCCGGCTGCACCTATTTTTTGACCAAACTCCTGGGAACGGCTAAGGCGTGTGAACTGATGTTCACCGGAGATTTCGTAGACGCTGCTGAAGCTGAGAGGCTGGGCATAGTAAACAAGGTTGTGCCCCATGATGAGCTGATGAATGAAACAATGGCACTGGCCAAAAGGATAGCAAGCGGACCTCCACTAACCATTGAGCTGATCAAACGTGCCATTTACACAGGCTTTTCGGAAACTGATCTCAGGCACCAGTTACACTATGAGATGTACCTTCAGCGGATGGCGATGGCCACTGAAGATTTCAGGGAGGGAGTCACATCCTTCCTCGAGAAGAGGGAGCCCAAATTCAAGGGTAAATAGAGCACTGGCCACCTCCACCAGCTTGCATCGCCGACCTTTTGGAATCGCATATCAACGGGATGGCTTTAGAAAGGAGAAGTAAATGGGCGGATACATGGGCAGAATGCT
>JAUWXW010000092.1 GCA_030616195.1 Chloroflexota bacterium
GAATGTCCAGGACGAGCAGAGGATCCCCCTCGACGAGATAGAAGAGGAATACGGACTCGTGGGCATAGTCTTAGTGGACGACAAACCGAAATTGCTCATCTACGAACGCGGGCAAGCTAACCCGCTTGGAATCACGACCTACAGAGTGGAAGACTATGAGTCTCTTTACGACAGCGAAATGACATCGCCCGAGTTGGACTCCGGAATACCGACCTCTAACCCTGTTGACTTCATTCAATATCCATTTGAAGTAAGCCTGGAGAACAAGGTCTAGCTGGTGGGTTATGACGTGGATAGTAGTCAGATAAGGCAAGGCGATGTTTTGCTCTTGACGCTGTATTGGCAAGGGGCTGAGAGGTTGGAGGAAGACTACAAGGTCTTCGTTCACCTGGAAACTGATCACATTTGGGGGCAAGAAGACCACGTGCCGGCCTGCGGAACTCGCCCCACTACAACCTGGGTGCCGGGCGAAGTGATCGTGGACAGATACAGTCTATTGATCGACCCCCACACTCCAGCCGGGAGGTATCCTATCCTCGTCGGCATGTACGAGCCCTCGGCCGGCCGACGGATGCAGATATTCAATGAATGGGGGGCCATAGCTGGAGATGCTATCCCATTGATAGAGGTGACTGTCATCCCATGAAGATAAAGCACGAAGCAAAGCCTGTCCTGAGCGTAGTCGAAGGGTGGGAGGCGCTAATAGTTCTCGCCATCTTCGTTTTAGCCCTGCTCCCTCGAATCCTTGATCTGGATGTTTTCATCACTCCGGATGAGCTGAAGTGGACCTGCCGCTCCATCAACTTCCGAGAGGGCCTGGCCCAAGGCGATTTCGCTCGAACCTATCAGACTGGCCATCCAGGGGTGATCACTATGTGGATTGGGACACTGAGCATGCCACCCGATCCCACAGGCAAATGGCAAACGATATGCCAGGAGACGAACATCACGCGGATAATGCAGGCCACCCCGCCCGGGACGCTGACAGAAATGACCGAGTATCTCTTCGCAGCCAGGCGTGGCGTGGCTATACTGACGGCCGCCAGCGCGGTGATTGTCTATTTCATGGTGCGTCAGCTCCTCGACCGCCGAACCGCCCTTATCGCAGCGATCCTGATAGCCCTGGATCCATTCTACCTGGCACTCTCTCGCGTGTTGCATCTGGATGCCATAATCACGTCCTTTATGACCATCTCGCTTCTAGGCCTAGTGCTCTATCTGAAACGCCAACGCCCCTGGCCTTATCTAGCTTTGTCGGGAGCCGCCGCTGCCTTGGCCGCTTTGAACAAGGCGCCGGCTCTCTTCCTGGCGCCATTCGCTGGCTTAACGCTCGTCGCCTCCGGACGTCGCTCGGGGAAATCACTTCTCAAGATAGGGAAGGAATTCTTGCTGTGGGCGTTGGTTGCGGGGCTGATTGGATTCGCGCTCTGGCCGGCTCTGTGGGTCGATCCGGTAGGTGCGATCACGGGGGTGCTAGACACGTCTCTCGACTATGCCGAGCGGCCTCATTGCAACCTGAACTTCTTCTGGGGGCAGATGAGGCCCGACCCAGGCCCCTGGTTCTATCCTGTGGCCTGGGCATTCAGGACGACTCCTCTGGTCGTGCTTGGCCTCATGTTGTCTGCGATCCTACTCATTAAGAATGAGCAAGGTCAGAGAACTGTCCTGGTTGAGCTTGTAGCCTATGGCATCCTTTTTGCAGGCTTCATGACCACTGGTCAAAAGAAGTTCGATCGCTACATCCTGCCTATTTTCCCGGCTCTGGACATCGTCGCCGCTGCTGGACTCAATCACCTTGTTGAGACGATGAATCGAAGGACAAACAGAGTCAACTTCCATTCAATCGCGGTGGTCTTGGTACTTCTGCTATCGGCTGGCTCAACTCTGCCTTACCACCCCTATTACTTCCCTTACTATAACCCGCTCGTGGGAGGAAGCACTCAGGCACCCCACACACTGTTGGTGGGTTGGGGAGAGGGCCTGGAAGAGGCGGCTAACTACCTGAACCAAAAGGAAGGTGCCCGTGAGCTCCGCGTCGCTCTTCGCTATACGGCCGACTTTGCGCCCTTTTTCGTGGGACGGACGATCCATACTGAAAGTTACGATCCTGCAACGACGGACTACGTGGTCATCTACGTTAACCAGGTACAGCGAGACCTGAACCCGGAGATCATAGACCGGTACTACGAGAGCCAAGAGCCCGAGTATACCGTCAGCCTACACGGCATTGACTATGCTTGGGTATATCCAAACTTCAGCTATCGAACGCCTATGGAATACATCACCAGCCACGCCGAAGCCGATGAGGCCAGTCCTGAGCTTAGTCGAAGGGATGTGATCCTGGTCAGCAAGCCTTCCCTCTTCACCAAACACTACGACGGGGATTTGCCGCTCTATGCGATGGACAGCGGCTGGAGTGAGGCAGAAATAGTGACCGAGCTGCAAGAGATTCCCGGAGAGCGACGAAGAATATGGTATGTTAAGTATCTGGAGGAAGATCCTAATTCTACCCTGGAACTGATCGACCATCAATTGACTATCCATATGTTCAAGGTAGAGGAGCATGTGTACCCTGACATAGCCCTCAACCTCTATCAGGCCTTCGCCCCCACCTCCTTTGAGATCAGCGCCAT
The DNA here is from genome assembly GCA_030616195.1 of Chloroflexota bacterium. The sequence continues at coordinate 2,634 of JAUWXW010000092.1, forward strand.
CCAGTCACCTCTAGGCCTGAACTTTGAAGGAGATTTACTGCTGAGAGGGTATGGCCTCGTTGATCAGGTAGCACAGTGGGGCAAGGAGCTGGGGGTAGTTTTCGAGTGGGAAGCTCTACGAGATCTGAATCGGCACTACGCGGCCTTCATCCATCTCGTCGATGAGCAGGGCCGCATATGGGGACAGGGGGATAAATGGTTGATGAATGAGGCCCTAGTATCCTCTGGTGGTTGGCGGGCTGGGGAGGTAGTGGTAGACCGCTACAGTGTATCACTGGTGAAAGGCACACTGCCAGGGAGATACACGTTGAGAATTGGGCTCTACGATCAAACCGACGGGAAGAGGCTAGAAATACGAGATAGCAAGGGAGTACTATTGGGCGAGAGCTGCGAACTGGGGACGATAGAAGTCAGGAGCTCACCGTTTGTAGTCTCTCCCGAGGATCTAGCGATACAACATCCGCTTGAGAGGAATCTGGCAGGCCAGCTGAAGCTTCTGGGGTACGGCTTGGATAAGGAGGCAGTGGCTTTTGGGGAAGAGTTTACACTGACAGTCTACTGGCAGGCGCTGAGAGAGATGAATGAGGATTATGAACTCGCTGTGCAGTTGAGGGGAGAGAATGGAGTCTGGGCAGAGGGAAAGTATGTGTTGGGAAACGAGTATCACCCTACCAGTCGATGGAGGGAAGGTGAGGCACTGTGGACTCGATATGAGCTGGGGGTGGATCCGGAAGCGCCGTACGTAGAAGGGACCTTGGAAATCGATCTCTTGGATGCTGAAGGAAGATCGTTGCTAGGAAAGCCTTGCGTACTGACGCAGATGGAGATCCAGGGCCGGCGTTTTGAGGTTCCCCGGATCCAGCATCCAATGGAGGTCGATCTAGGAGGGACGGTGGCGTTCCTGGGATATGATCTTAAGGCAGAGGAGATCAAGGCTGGCGATATAATACACCTGACTCTCTACTGGCGAGCTGCAAAGGAGATGGAGATCAGTTACACGGTTTTCACCCACCTGCTGGGTGAGGACAACAGGCTCTGGGGTCAGAAGGACGGCATTCCGATGAACGGCAGGCATCCGACGACGCAATGGCAGCACGGAGAAGTGATCGCGGATGAATACCACATAGCCGTGGAGGAGGGGATACCAGAGGGAAGATACCTGTTAGAGATAGGAATGTACGACTTGGAGACAGGAGAGCGGCTGCCAGCATTCGAGGCAGGAAAGAAGCTAGCGGGAGACAGGATCCTACTGGATAGCGAAATGAGGGTCGCGGAATGAGGAAAAAGGTGTCCGGTGTGGCTAAAGGAACAGCCTACATACTGGCTTTGTCAGGTCTGCTCATTGTCCTCTGCTTCTGGCAATTGGCCCATTTGGGAGGGTTCCAGTGGGGCGTTGATGAAGGCATGCATCTAATGGCAGTCTTCTTGATGCAGAAGGGTTACCTTCTATATTCTGACATCTGGAGAGATCAGCTGCCAGGTCTCGCCGAGCTAATACTGCTTGGTTTTACTGTTTTCGGCAACTCGGTAGCTGTAGGACGTGCCGTGGTTACCCTCTCAGCGACCTTGGGTCTACTCGGTGTGGCTCTACTAAGCCACGAACTTGGAGGGCCCGTTGGCAGCTTGGTCAGCGTAGTGACAGTGGCCATCGCGCCCAACGTTTTCTGGCTATCCCGTGCTGTTGTCTCCCCTGACCTTCCTTCTATCAGCCTAGCCACCCTGTCCCTGGCTCTCACGTTCGGCTGGCTACGTACCGGTCGCAGGCGATGGCTGGCTTTGGCCGGGATTGTCTTCGCAATGGGCTTCCTAGTGAAGGCAACAGCAACATTGGTTCTTATCCCCCTTGGCCTTACCATTCTCCTTTCTCACCAAGAAGAGGGACGTTCAGATTGGGCAGAGAGAGCGAGAGATTTGGGGCTGTTTGCCCTAGCTGTGATCCTACCCATTTTGATCGGCTTATCACGCCACGATTGGCGAGCCATGTACGATCAAGTGGTGGTCACCCAACTCCGATCGAGCCAGGTTTACGATCCCAAAGTAGCTTCCCACGCAAGAAAGATATGGCGCTACTTGAGCGTCCACAACTATGGCCTCCTGGCCTTGGGCCTATATGGCATCATACCTGGCTTGAGAACACGCTGGAGGGAAACCCTAGTCATTCTAACCTGGCTATGTGTGACCATCATAGCCTTGTTAGTACGCTCCCCTATGTGGCCCAAGCATCACCTCGTGGTTCTGCTCTTACCCCTAGGGGTCTTGGCCGGGATCGCCTGCCAGCAGATTTGGGATCATCTACGCCGGATTTCCGCATTGACATCGCGTTCACAGGCACTTCTTATCCTAGGTTTGATTGCTTTGGGGGTCTATCTTACAAGCCTGCCCGGGATTCTGAGAACGAATAGGGATCTTCTGGCAGCTCCTACTTATGAGAGCCAGGAATTAGCAGTGCGCTATATCGAACAGACAACTGCTGCCGACGATTTCATCATCACCGATTACCCGATAATACCATTCCTGGCTGAGAGGAGGGTACCTCCGTCGCTTTGCACCGTTTCAGGCAAGAGGATAAAGATCGGGTTGCTTACGGCTGAGGAGTTGATCGCTGCAACAGAAGAGTACCAGCCTAAAGCCATTATCAGTTGGATTGAACGTTTGCCTCGCTTGCCTGCTTTCATGGATTGGCTGAGAGGCCGCTACTACCTGGCCTGCACCTACGGTGAAGACCACCGTATTTACCTTGCCTTTGAACCGTCCTCCATACAGAATCCTCAGAGGGCGAGTTTGGATCATAAAGTTGAGCTCCTGGGTTACACTATCGACAACCCGGCAGTGGAGGCAGGGAGTGCTTTTCATCTAACCTTGTATTTGCAGGCCAAACAGCGGATGGAGCGCATTTACAAGGTTTTCACCCACCTCCTCGACAGAGAGGAGAACATGTGGGGTCAGAAAGATGAAATCGCCTGGGGTTGGTTTCATCCAACCACTGACTGGCTTCCTGGGGAGGTGATCGTGCAGGAGTTTGAAATCCCTGTGTCTATCGATGCACCGCCGGGGGCGTACATTATCGAAGTTGGAATGTACGATTCGGAGACTGGGAAGAGACTGCCGGTTTTCGACGAGAATGGTGAAAGGGTGCCCGAGAAACGCATATTGCTGGGAGAGGTGAAGGTAAGGTAGGAGATTTACAGTGGAATTCAGCAAGAAGTACGCAGAACTCATCGCATTGGCCATCCTACTCCTAGGCCTCGCCTACTACCTCTATGACATTGATCGCTGGTTAGCCTACGACGATGAGGGAGGCTACCTCTATGCTGCCTGGCGGATAGGAAAGGGGGAGATGCCCTACCGCGACTTCCTTACGCCAAAGCTGCCTCTCTTCCTCTACCCGGGCGCTTTGCTCCTCAAGCTCTCTGGAAACTCTTTGCTCGCCTTGAGGGCGACCAGCGCCTTAGCTGTGGTCTTAAGCGCCGTCTTCCTCTATCTCACTGTCAGGCGGGTCTTCGACGCCAGAACGGCCTTGCTTGCCATGGCTGTGTTCATGGTACACCGGGATGTCTATTGGTCGGCCCGTTTCTTCCGACCCGAGGCCTATATGCTCCTTTACTCCGCCGCGGGGATGTTTGTCTTTGTCTGCTCCTACCCTAACAGGCGGCGAGGTTTGGCCGTCTCAGGCCTCCTTTTCGCCATGGCCACTCTCTCCAGGCTCTTCGGCTTCTTGCCACCGGCTGGCTGTGTCTTGTTCATGGCTTACGATGCCATTAGACCATATCTCCGGAGTTCGGAACGGCGTCAGGCCCAGCCCTTCAGCGAAGACAGGCCAACAGACGTTCGAACTTGTTCGAGTCGGGTCGGCGCCACGCTGCCAGGAGCCAAAATTGGATCTGGTGTCCAATTAGAGGGACTCGCCGAGAGAACTCTCAGGAGCCAGGTGAGGGGAGCTGCAGAGAGGGTCTTTTGGTTCTTGGCTCCCTACATCGCCTTGGTCAGTGCAGCTTTCGCCCTCTTCTATTGCCTGACCCCTAACCTCTTCGCCGCCATCTTGGGGC
>JAUWXW010000112.1 GCA_030616195.1 Chloroflexota bacterium
TTATCACCGATATCACCGGGCGCAAGCGGGCGGAAGAGGCCCGGGTGGAGCACGCTGCGGCTCTGGCGAGAGCGGAGGAACTGGAACTATCGCGGCAAAGGATTGTAACGGTGCAAGACTCCCTGCGGAGGGACATCGCCCGGGAGCTTCATGGGTCGGTGCAGAACGGGCTCATTATCCTGCTGCACCGGCTAACAGAACTGGAGCGCTCCGCCTCGCCAGGGGAGCTGGTCACCGAGCTTGGGGACCTGCGCCAGAAATTGGGCGAGGTGCTGGACAGCCACATACGCCCCATTAGCCATCGGCTCTACCCTTCCATCCTGCGTCAGGGGCTTGTCCCAGCCCTGCAATCCCTGGGAGACCAGTTTGAAGCCATCCTGGCCGTTGAGATGGAACTGGATGAAGAGCTCATGCGACAGGAGAGGGCCAATCGCCGGTTGATTCCAGAGCAGGTGAGGCTGGCAGCGTATCGCATTGCCGAAGAGGCCCTGACCAACGTGGTCAAGCATGCCAAGGCCAGCAGGGTAATCCTAGGGCTGGAGCTGTCTTCTGAAGGATGGTTGCGCCTCGCGGTGCGGGACAACGGCCAGGGATTCGGCGAGGGAAGCGCCTCTGGTGGACTGGGGATACCGATGATGCACGACTACGCTGAGGTAGTGGGCGGCAGGTGCACTGTCCGCAGTGCTCCAGGGGAGGGCACAGGGGTCACCGCTACCTTTCCCCTTGCAGAGTCTGGCACAGAGCATCCAGAGAGAGCTTCGTCTTCGGAATGAAGGCCAGCGCCCCCTCTTCCCTGGCCAGTCTTTCATAGGCACGGTCCTCATGGGCACTGACCAGTATTGCTTTGATGCCGGGGAAGTGGTGCCGAACATATCGAGTCACTTCCAGGCCATCCGGGTCGGGCATATATACGTCTGCGATCACCAGGTCCGGCACCAGGGAAGCGAGCAGATGAACGGTTTCCATGCCGGTGCTGGCCTCGCCCACCACCTGGAAGTCTTCGCTGCTCTCCAGAAGTGACCGAAGCCACTCACGAAACTCGGCCTCGTCATCGGCCACAATGACCCTGTACACCATGCATCCGTTCCCTGGCTAGGCTTCGTGCCTCTCCATCTGTAACCAGAGTAGCAGTCTTTGAGGGCGGATGCCATAGTGTTAGCCTGATGATTAGCCTTCATGTATCATTGAAGGCTCTGGGAGTTCTTCAGGTAGAGGATGGTGGCTTTGACCCGGGCGTGAGTCTCCGGCTCATTGGAAAGATGTAGTGCCTGGTAGATGGCATTGATGTAGGTTTCCACCGACTTCTGGGACAAGGTCAGCCGCTGGGCTATGGCGGCGTTACTGTAGCCCTGGGCGAGCAACTCCAGTACTTCCTGCTGTCTGGGGGTCAGCCCTGCCACTGTCGAGCCTTGCCTGGGCCGCAGGCTGGCCACCACCGCGGGGTCCAGCACCACCATGCCTGCCTTACTCCCCTCGATGGCGCGCACCACGGCGGCCAGGTCTGGCGCGGTCTGTTTCAGAAGGTAAGCCCACCCCTGACTATCCTCGAGGGGTAAGCTTGTCACGTAGCGCCGGTCACTGTGGGCAGAGAGGATGACGATGCCGGTTTGAGGCATCTCCTTCTTGATCCGCAGCGCCGCCTCGATCCCATCCATCTCACCCGGAAGCTCGATGTCCATAAGCACTACATCAGGGCTGGCCTCCTTGGCGAGGCGGATCGCCGTCTCGCCGTCCCCTGCCACTCCTACCACCTCCAGTCCCGGTTCTGCGGACAGAGTGCGACGCAATAGCTCCCTGAAAAGGGCCTCATCATCTACTATGACTACTCTTGTTGTCTCCATATGTTGCTCTCCTGTCCCAAGATAGTTGTCAACTGCTGTTCACCCATGTTATTATCTTAGATGCTAGCACTGTTGTCCATACCGTGCCAGCACTACATCGCATGGTACTATCGCTTAAGAGCCCTCAGTGAAAGACAGAGGCATGAAAGAAGGACTAGCACCATAGTCAGCGGCCGCCGCATGCCTTATCATAGCATCATATTATCATATAAGGTATGAAAAGGGCGAAGATTATCCCGTTTGTGGGTTTGCCACAGCTAGCCAGGTCGGGCGGGACGGTGCGGAGGCACAACGGCTCATGAGGTTTCAAACAAAGCCTGGCAAGCTGAGGCCGGGAGCGGAGATATATAGCTTGATTCACCGGGGCAAGGCGTTATTATTGGACAATCGCTATTCAAAGGGTAGAAGGGCGCTGGCAGATATACAACTGAAACAAAAAAGGAGGATAAAATGCATGACTGGAATCTGACTAACTTCCCCTATATCAATTCATGGACGCTGATGGCCGAAGCCTTTGAAGCCGCGTACAAAGCCGTAGAGTCTGAGCTTGGTCGCTATGATACTACGCTGGCGCAGTTTAACATGCTGCTGATCCTGGATCTCAGCAAGACCTCTCTGACTCCTGGCCAAATAGCTTCTTATACGTTTCGGGAACAACACAGCGTCTCTGCCCAGTTGAGTCGGATGCGGAGAGCTGGCTTAATCACCAAGACTAGGAGCAGGAAGGACCAGAGGGTGGTAACAGTCAGAATCACGCCGAAGGGGAAAGAGCTCTTGGAACGAGTGAAGCCAGTAGGGCTTGGACTGGCCCGGAACCTGCTGCAGTCCTGTTTCTCTCAGAAACAGCTGGAGCAGTTCGACCAGAACATGAAGAAAGTACGTGACTGTGCCCTTCAACTGTTGGGGAAAGAGGTGAAGCCGCTGCCACCCAACTTTCGCATCCCAGAGACTCTGGCTGAGTGTGGCTTTTAACCTAGGCAGCAAGGTAGTCCCTCCGATTGACCTGCCCTTGGGCGGGCACCGAAGCACTGCGGGGGCTTTATGATGCCTATCAGGATGGCACCCGCAATAATGCTGAAGGCCAAAACAGCGGGCCGGTGATTGATAGACCCATAGCCGGTTCCTTTAGGGGATTGCGCCCAGGGTTGCGTCACTGACGGTAGGCAGCACGTCACAGCCTGCTTCTGACTACGGCTGCCCGGTTTGAGGGGAGGAGTTCTCAGTGACAGGTGAGAAGAAGCAGAATCTGGCGGCGGCATGCGGACTTTATTGCGGCGCCTGTTTTATATACCTCGCTGGCAAACGAGGTGATTCCGAGTCACTGGCGTGGATTGCCACGGGGCTCTCTGAGCAGCTGGGGCAAGCAGGTAGCGGTATGCCTCCGCTGAAGAAAGGCCCCGAGGTCTCTGAGGATTTGGGGCAAATACTGGAGGTGAAGGACCTTGCCTGTGAGGGATGTCTCTCTTCAGGTGCAGTATTCGTCATCTGCCGCGTTTGTGCCTTTCGGGCTTGTGCTCTTGAAAAGGGGTTGACCCACTGCTCTCAGTGCCCTGATTCTCCCTGCCAGGAACTCGTCGATTTCAGCAATGATATTTTCCCCCACCATGACGAAGTGCTGGCCAATATCCGACGCCAGCGGGATATCGGCATTGACGCCTGGATTGCAGAGCAGGAGGAGAGATGGCGCTGCCCCCACTGCGGCTGTGCTACTGACTGGTACGCCAGTCAGTGCCCTGATTGCGGTGCTGCCCTGAGCGGACATTTCAGTCTGCCAGAAGGCTTGGGGTGATCCGCTGAACTTAGGAATCAAGGGCTTAAGAGGCCGTCTGACCTTTCGCGCCTGGGCCATTAAGTCCAGGCTGCCGAGTACCTCTATACCGGCAGCCCCATGGATGCGGTTACCGCTGAGCGCATTGGTTTCGTGTCCCGAGTGGTGCCCGAGGACCAACTGGAGCAAGCTGCCACGGAGCTAACCCAGGAAATGCTCAATGCTACGCCCATTGCCTTCGATGGTTTCAATATCAACATGCAAGTGGCGCTGAGCTTTAGCGAAGAGTAAACTAGTGTGAGGGAGGTGTAGACGGTGCCGCTTCGAGAGGACGAGTCTATCAGGCAGCAACTTTATGGCGGGCATCCTCCCGCTTGTACTTGTGTTGCCTGCCAAAGGCGGAGGCTGAGCAAATTCAGGAAACCCCTGTGGAAAAGGGTAATTGGTCGGATATTACCGTGGGTACGATAGTCTGCTGGCGGATGTCAGTCGCCTGAGGCGACTGACCCCAGTTAGGCGATTCTCCAGTCCTTGTAGCCCTGCCGGATGACGGCCAGGTATTCCTGCGAAGGTGCTGTTTCTTCTGACTGTATACGCTTAATATAGGTCACGGCCTCTACAAATTCATCGTCTGCTGTTATCACCTTCACCTTCATTCGATCATAGGTGTCGGGGTAACCTTCATATTTGTCCAGAGACCTCAGGTCTCTTTCCGAAATCTCGTAGATAGCCCCTTTGACTTTGCTTCCTGGGGACAGCCTGATGGTGGCAATTCCACCACGCCGTTTCCTTGACCAGCCGGTGAATATCAGCTTGTAGCTGGGCAGTATGGCGGTGAACTTGGGCTTGCTGTCAGGACAGCGTTCCGACATCTGCTTCAGGCTGAGGTTGGAGCCATAGGCAAAATAATACATCACGCTTCTCCAACTGTGCCTGGATCAGTTTTGGGGCAGTGCATTCCCTGCGGCATTATAGCATGCCGGGGCCACCCTGTGACAGGAATGTTTTGAAGCTGTGTCCACTGGGTTGAGGCAGCCAGGGAGAACCTTGACTTTCGTACTCGACGGTCTTATAACTAAGTCTCGGTGAAAAGAGCGAACCCTGATAATGGTCACTGACCGAATACATGGGCATTTTGTGCCATGAGTTGTTGCGGTGCTGCTCACATCACGGGAAGCGATTATGCTAGGGGATGCGGTGGCGGAACGACCTGAAGGTCGTTCCCTACTTATTGCGGTGAAATGAGCCAAGCTGCCGGGGGAATACAGGAAAATGTAGGGATCGAGCTCGCCACAGCGAGTCGGCCGCCAGGCTATGATGGCTGGACTGCTACTGGAAGTGCACGGTGGCAGTCTTTTTGTACGCACTAGGTTGTGGGCCGCAGGTGAAGAACACGTCCTTTTGAGGGATTAGGGGGCTACAGAGAGGAAGAGAAAATGGCCATCTTCGGATATGCTGGCAAGATATTAAGAGTAGACTTGTCCCGCGGGAGCGCCTCTCAGCTATCCACCCTGGACTATGCTGACAGGTTTCTCGGTGGCAGGGGCATCGCTGCCAAACTATATTGGGACGAGGTTCCACCGGAGGTCGGTGCCTTCGACGCAGAGAATGCGCTGATATTTGCCACCGGCCCCCTGGCTGGGATACCCGTAATAGGAGGCTCGCGGTGGAACGTGTGCGGCAAGTCCCCCGCCACCTCCCCGGAGCACTTTTCCCACTGCAACCTGGGTGGGGATTGGGGCGTGAGGCTGAAATCCGCTGGTTATGATGTCATCCTGGTTCGAGGCAAATCGGAAAAGCCGGTCTACCTTTTCCTTCATGATGGTGTGGCTGAAATAAAGGATGCCTCTGCTCTCTGGGGTAAGGGAGCTATTGAGACCAGGGAAACACTCAAGGATGAACTGGGAAGCTCGGTCAGCGTGGTAGCCATCGGTCCCGCTGGTGAGAATAGGGCCAGCATGGCTGTTCTCCTGGCCGACGATGATGCCACCGGCGGAGGGGGCATGGGGGCTGTCATGGGCTCGAAGAACTTGAAGGCTATTGCGGTCAGGGGTGTTCGGAAGAGGGCGAAAGTCGCCCGGCCGGAAAGATTGAAAGAGCTAACCACATACTTCCGCGGACTGGGTAAAGAGCCCGTCACCCAGGCAGGTAGCCTGATACTCCGAATAACGGGGCCCGGAACAAAGAAAGCGCCTTGCTATGGCTGCCTGGGCAATTGCCTCAGACGGACATACCAGGCCGAAGATGGCCAGAAGGGGAAGTTCATGTGCCAGGCGGCCGCCCTTTATCGACCGCTGGCGGAGATGTATTACGGACCGGGGCATGAGGTCCCCTTTCGTGCCGCCAAGCTGTGTGACCACTACGGGATCGATACAATGGCCGTCACAGTGATGATGGTCTGGCTCATCAGGTGCGCCAGAGCCGGGATCTTGACCGACGAAAACACTGGTCTCCCCATATCAAAACTGGGCAGCCTGGAGTTCATAGAGACCCTGGCGAGGC
>JAUWXW010000192.1 GCA_030616195.1 Chloroflexota bacterium
GACTTGGCCCTCTCGGGGTAGAACCGGCCGGTCTCTATCTGCGTGGGGTCAGTCCATGAGCATGTACCAATCAGTATCTCTGCCATATACGTCTCCGAGCGCCAGGCGGTCGCCTTTCACATCAACTGCTCCTGATCTTTCCCAAAGCCTCTTGTGCAGCTCTCCGAACACTGCTATCCTCATCATCCAGAACCTCAGTGAGTGGTTCCACCGCCCTGGTATCTCCTATCTCTCCTAGAGCCTCTGCCGCTGTCGATCGAACAATACTCTCTTCATCCCTCAAAGCCTGGATGAGGGGCTCCACCGCTGTGGCGTCCGCTATCTTGCCAAGAGCCTCTGCTGCTATCCATCGAACAACGCTCTCCTCGTCCCCTAAAGCCTGGATGAGAGGTTCTACTCCCCTGGCATCGCCTATATCTCCCAGACCCCATGCCGCTCTTCCTCGAATATCCGCGTCTATACCCTCATCTTCCAGAACATCTATCAAGCCTTCAACATCTTCCCTCTGTATCATCTTTTCCACCGCCATACCCGCTAACTCCGTGCAGGATGTGCCTATCAGGGCTGAAATCAAGAGCATTGTGATAAGCAATAGCAGCCTCTTCATCGTGGTTATCCCCTTCCCTACTCTCCAGATCCGCCTGGTTGGGCTGACTCCGAGCTATGCCGGGCCTCACAGACTCTGGCCAGGATACCTGCTAACCTTTCCCGTCCCTCAACATCGTCTCCATGCATATCCCACCACACGCTTGGTTCTCCCCACCATCCTTTTGGGCTGGTGCCATGTCCCGACTGATCAACCGATGCATTGACTGCCCATTCCTCCTTTGTTGATACGCGCAGACATTGGCGGGATTCTATCCTGCGAGCGTAGGCGAAATTCTTGGGAGCGTAAAACCCCCACCCTGCTCGCTTTGCTGGGCGGACTTCCACCGCAAGGCCAGCCTCCCTCTCAATTCGGAAGGCCAGCCCCATAACCTCAGAGCACTCCCGTGCGAACTGGTGGAGGCGTTTTCGGTCCTCTTCAGCTAACCGTGGCCTGTATTGTTCCACTGCCTGCCCCTTTACCGCTGTCGGCATTGCCCTTCTTAGATGAGCCTGGTCCGTTCGGTGCAGCCAATCCTCGACGACATTATAGCACGCCAAGCTCAGCCTCGGTACAAATTCAGGGTTGGGCGCAATGGTTGACATTGAGTAGAGTAATAGGGCAGGTGTTGGGTATCCGGCAGAGATGCGCAGTACCTCTCTCAGTAGAAGTGGTGCGTGGGTTACCGGTTCACGTAGGGGCAATTCATGAATTGCCCCTACCGGTTGTTTTTCGACGGCGTATGGCGGACAGAGGGGCCTTTTGAACCTTTGCTCACGAACAGGGGTAGCGGATGCAAGGTCAGTGCGGCGGATCTAGTCTCGGCCGGAGGCAGCGAAGGTGCCAGTGCCAATCAGTGGCGCAACTGCACGAAAGCTCAAAGGCGTCCTCATCATTCCTGCGCCTCTTCCTTCTCCAGGCGGTAGGAAAATGCGTCGCCTTTAACATAAAGTCTGGATTTTGGCTTCTCCACAAAATAGCGGTTGGAAACCTCCACATTCTGGGTGCCAGCACGTTGAGCGTCACTCGGCAGCGTAGCGTACTCCTGTCCGTTTGAGAACACACTTACATACTTAATGTTGGGGTGCTGCCCAAGAATACCCTCCACGCTCTGGCGCAATTTCACTCGGCTAGTCAATTTCCCCAAATAGTCTTCCCACCCCACGTATCTATGGAAATGAACAGCCACGATAAGAGGGTTGCCCCCCTTTGCCTCTCTCGCCGTCTGCCTGACAATCTCAATGACGTGGTCTTCGAAGGTTTTGTGTTCATTGGCTGAAACCGAGCAGACCGCAACCCTGGTCGCCTTGGCCTGTCCGCTGGGATTGAACCCACCAATCTCAACCCAAAGATCAGCCGTATCTCTGGCCAGCACACTATTGATTTCTGCCAAACTCATCCCGTCCCTGGGGACATTCAACCTGAAGAGTTCCGCGTGGTAGGGAGAGTCCTTCGGCTCCTTAAGAACTTCCGAACGACTCGCAAACGCTGACCTGAGCTGGTCCAGGAGTCCGTCAGCATCGGCGACGGTAAACTTCCCCTTCAAGTCTATACTGAGCTTGTAGCTACGCTCGGAGTCCTGGACCAGGCGGTAGAAGCAACCGAAGACATACTGAAGCACGTCGAAAGACACATCCAGTGCCGACAAAGGGCTTCTCGCTTTACAATAGATGTCTGTCTCGTCAGCCCCTCTTCGCAAGACTATGTCCGGCCCACCTCTATCAGTTGCAGGATCAAAGAAAAGCGCATCAACGTCGTAGGCCTTGTATCTGTGCCTGACATCTTTGGCCACCAGCAGTTCAAATATGAAGCTGTTGAATTGCTCTGTGGTCGATAGTTTGTACTTGAAATGATCTGCCACCAGTTGGTAGGGCATCAATGACCAATAGCCCTCAAAAGAATAGATATCACCCGCTATCTGTTCTAGAGAATGGAGTGGGTCGCCGTACCAGTGGCCGAAAGGCGTCTTCTGTTTTATGGCGTGCTCGGGATGATGGTACTGAAACAATAAGGGGATAAGAGGAGAGGTGTTTGCATGTCGGTGAGACCACAAATCTACCGGACTAGACTCTTTTCTGAAACTCTCATACTCCGCCAGTTGGGATTGAACCCACTGTTTGCCCAGAAGGTTCACCAGTTTCTCTACAGGTGATCTGCTCACCCCGGTCTCGGCTGGGCACATGACATGTGTATTATACACCATAGACACAGATTTGGGTTGAGTGCCCCACCTGCCTCATTGTTGTTGAATTCCTGGCCTCCGTGCTAAAATCTGGCCTGTAATGCGAGTCGTCTTTATGGGCACGCCCGATTTCGCTATTCCCGCCCTGGATAGCCTGGCGCTGGGTGAATACGAGGTGGTGGCCGTCTATACTCAGCCAGATAGGCCGGCGGGCAGAGGCCGCGGGCTCATTCCGCCGCCGGCAAAAAAGGCAGCGCTGAAGTACGGGTTGACGGTACGGCAGCCCCCTTCCTTGCGGCGGCCTGAGGAAAGGGAAAGCCTGGCCGACCTGAGCCCGGACGTGATCGTAGTGGCGGCTTTCGGCTTGCTGCTGCCTCAAGCTATCCTCGATATCCCTCGCTTTGGCTGTCTCAATGTCCATCCGTCGCTCCTCCCCAAACACCGTGGTGCTTCGCCCGTTGCTGCTGCTATCCTGGCCGGTGACGACGTCACCGGAGTGAGTATCATGCTCATGGACAAGGGCATGGATACCGGCCCGGTGCTGGCTCAACAGCAGGCTCCTGTGTTGCCCCAGGACACCACCGGCTCCCTGACTGTCAGGCTGGCCCAAATTGGGGCCCAGCTCTTGATGGCAACTTTGCCCCTCTGGCTGGCTGGGGATATAACCCCACAACCCCAGGACAATGAGAAGGCCTCCTATTCCCAACGGATCGGCAAGGAAAGTGGCAGCATAGACTGGCATCGCCCGGCTGTTGAGCTGTGGCACAGAGTCAGGGCCTTTCAGCCCTGGCCGGGCTGCTTTACCGCCTGGCAAGGTAAGATACTGAAGGTCATCGGGGCAATTCCTCTGGCCGGGGAGGGCGAGCCGGGAAGGGTGGTAGCCATAGAAGGGGGCAAACCCGCTTCCGTCGGGGTGCACACAGGTGAAGGAGTTTTGGGCCTCCTGCAGCTTCAGCTAGAGGGCAAGCGAGTCATGGCAGCAGAAGAGTTTGTCCGCGGGCAGAGGGGCTTCGTGGGAGCATTGCTGCCCTGCTAGTCTTCAGCCATGGTCTCCTGGATGAGCCTCTCACCGTATTCGAGCAAGGTCCTGGCGTGTTCGGGAGCGGTGTTTTTCAGTTCCAGATAGACCTTGAGTGCCTCGGCAGGACGCATCTCCTCGGCTGACCTACTGCTCAACCTGGTACGCCGCTCCCGCTCTATCTCCTTGGTAATGGAGACATACTGCGCCTGGCTCAGCGCCCGGTGGATTTCCTGCTCCTGGACCAGCCCATGGCTGTGCTCCGGGATGGCAATCTGTACCCTTACTATGGCTCCCGGAATGTCTGCTGCTCGCCGGGCGATATCCCCCAGGATGGTGGCGGT
>JAUWXW010000003.1 GCA_030616195.1 Chloroflexota bacterium
GGCCCCGCCGTAGATTTCGCAGATGTCGCCGTTGACGATACCAGCGGTGAAGGCCAACGTCACAGTGGCGGTCTGTGAGCTTTGGTCGTAGTCGGTGATGAAGCGGTATTCGCCTTCCGGCGCGGCACTGGCCCCGCCGTAATCCGTCCTCACGTAGAGAATTGCTTGATTCCAGTAGTCATCTGGTTCGAACAATCCACTGGTCGAGATAGCAGTGGTGGTGCTGCCTCCCGTGGCGGTGAACTTGGCGTATCGCCCATAGGCCCGCGCTATTTCTTCTCGGATGTCGCCCAGCGTATAGGCCATTTCACGCCCCCAGCTTGTCTACCCTGGTGATCAGTGTCTTGATAGCCTCGGTGTTGTTATCCAGAGCGAATTTCATATCTTTGGATGCAACTACGCTTTCCGTGTGCATCTCGATGATCCGCTCAGTCATGTTGGCAGAGCGTCTGCGCTCGGCGAGGTAGAGATAGAGAAAGATGATTCCTATGCCGAGGTTGGGTAGTGTGGTGAGCAGTGCGTTGACGAACTCGGCTTCAGTCATGGTGGGTTATACCTCACTCGAACCAGACAGTGACGGAAGTACAACTTGTCAGGTTCAGATAGATGTCGGCGGTGAAGCGAACCATGCCCTTTTCGCCCAGCCACACAAATTTGCCATCGTTGGCTAAGGTGTCGATGCTCATACGGGTTGTTCCCCCTGAGCCGTTTTCAAAGGCTACGATGCCGTTGGTAGCCCCACATTCGATCATGAACCCGACGAGGTGACCGGGAACACCCGCAGTGGTGACTTGCCCATCTGCGGTTAAGCGTGTGATGTTGTATCGTTGTCCCATGATTTCACCTCAATGTGTGTTTTGCTATCTCGTAGGCGTTTGCTGCTGGCATAGGATGAAACGCACCAGGCACACCCAACTCATTCATGATTTCAGCGAGTGCGGTGCGGTATTTAGTCAGTAATCGGACGGCGCATCTTCCTGCACCTTCATCTTGACTTGGCTCGCCTGGCACGTTTGCCATGATGTAGTCTGCTATGAGCCTTGTTTGTTCTTCTGCTGACATACTGCGCTCCTTTTTGTGTTCGCTATTTTGAGCTTCGCAACTCTCTCTCTGCCAAACATACGGCACGCGGGAGAGGAGAGGTAGACGAGAGTACCATCTACCAGCCCGCAGTAGCTCCCCTCGCTGTGTACCCCGTGGTAGAAATCGATGTCCTCACAGGTGAAGGCGAACCCCTTGCTTGTGTCCAATGTTTCAGAGTGTGACAATGCTGTGCTCCACTTCGTCTATAGCCCGTGGGCGCTTGCCACGTCGGACTTCATCTTCCAACTTGAACCGCACGTCGCGGATTTTGGTCTTGGTGTAGAAGGTGGGCAAGCCGCCCTCGCCCCAGTAGCGGAATAGCAAGCCATCACAGACAGAGCACCGCTCTGGGATGGTGTTGAGGCATCGCTTGTAGCGGTGAACCTGGTCACAGGTCTGGCAGCGATAGTCGCGCTCTGCCCAGGCCCCGACTTTGCCTTCGTCGTGGTTGAGGATCATCCTTCGTACTCGAATTTCTCACAGAGCAGCAAGTGGCTCGCGTTGAGCTTTTCGTCTTTGTCGAGTTTTGCCAACTCGTCGTAGACGACGATGGTGGCCTGGGGGCCGACCTTGACTTCCTTTGGCCCGACGCCGATTTTCCACCTCAGTTGCCCATCGCTCTGCTCGAAGTTCAGGATTTTCAGGTCTTCCTCGCTGAAGGCAAGGGCCTGGCGCAGTTCGTGCATGACCTTCATGGTGAGCAGGTTGCCTTCTGGCGGCAACAGGCCCAGCGTGGCAAGCCGTTCTTCTACTGTGAATTCCATAGAGCCTCCTAGTCTGTGATGTTGATTTCTATGTGTATACGCACATCCCACGTTTCACCCTCTGGGCAAACTTCCGCAAGGATTTCCTCGCCGCTCGGTGTAGTCTCGATCTTGAGCGTTTGCCCTCCAGTGACCGCGATGCTGTGTATATCTAGGAGGCTCCTCTTGCTCTTGACTTTCGTGAATGGCATTGCTTACCTCCATCTTAAGATGGGAGATGGTTAAAGGCCCATCTCCCGGAGACCTCTACGTACCCGACGGTGCCGTGCTCGAACACAGAATCCAGTAAGGCGTCGTGCCTATCTGGATCTTGATCGAATGACTGATATGCGCCCCATCAGCGAACGTACTCACCATACTAGTATCCGCCTTAGTCCCGATAGTGAAATCTTGGATGTTCAAGAAGTAGCGTGGGTCTACGTCTCCATACGAGTGAAGCTGCATATAGCCGTGGTGCGAAACGCTAGTTATGTCGGCATCGTCGTGATTATAGTTCAGCACCAAGACAAAGTGGTTCGACAATGTACCTGAGACTGATCCCAGATCCACTTCAAACTCTGCCGCACAGATATAGCCATTCACGTTCTTGGTCGTACCCTGCACGACCTTGGCGAAGATAGCGCTTGCCCAGGTGCCTGCCGTCCCGCCAGTCGTCACAACAATATTCTTGCCAACTATTGAGTCGCCGGAGCTCAATGTGCCCGTTAGTGCAAGTGACTCGCCATGTTCTTCGCCACTGATGGCCCCAAGATCAGCAGTGATGTAGTAGCCATGTACAACATCCTCAGCGTAGATGGCGTACTCGAAGCTGTTAGCACTCGCCCAGCGGCCAACGTACAGACCAGCAAAACGTCCAGTGAAGGTTTCACTACAGGCTGTATTGACATTTGACATCGCGGCTAGGCCAGCCAGCACACCATACTGATTGACAGTTAATGTACCACTTGCCATGCCTACGCGCCCGATGACACCAGCCTGAATCCAAGGGTCAGTTGAGGAGGCTTGTCCATCCACCACGAGCGATGTTCGCCCCTCGTAACTGCCCAGGACACCACACATGTTGTGGCGGTTAGTGCCCGCCACGCTCACGAGGGACCCCTGCACACCACATGCTTCTTGCTCCCGGTTGCCGCTGGTGTAGGTCTGAAGGTTTCTGAACCAGCCTGCACGCACCAGGCTGCCTGAGCCGATGGCCGCGCCGCCGTCGTCAGCGAAGACCTTGAAGGGGGCGGTGACGCTAGATGACACGATGCTCCCAGTGCCAATGGCTGCGCCGGTGAACGAGCCAAGACTAAACCTGGCCGCTGTGCCGACGAGTAGCAAGCTGTCAACGCTCTCGTCCCACAGCATGTAGTTGCTGCTGGTGTCACCAAAGACTTTCAGGTCTGTGCCGTGGTCATCCTGACCATAGACGATCTCAGTGTCGATTGGCGTCCCACCATCTGCGCCCGTGAGTCGCGCTTGAGTCGGGTCAAAGTCGGACGCTTTCGTTACGGTACTAGTTTGCTGTCCCATTTTTACCCTCCTCTAGGTCGTGGTGGAAATGCCAGTCAGTGAGCCGTGGCACTTCGGGTTTTTGATCATCTGGGTGTATTCACCCCAGACTTGATATTTCGTCATGCCCTCGGTGGTCTTGGCGAGTTCGACGGTGCGGAACTCCTCACCCTGGAGTGGCCCAATCGCACAGAAAGGTACGTGGAGCAGATATGCGATTGAAGGCCGAACTTGGTGATTCAGCAGGATATCAACGTCACCGTAGTCGGTTGCCAGGGTCTCGATCTGAGCACCACCGACTGTCTCGGTGCGCTCTGTCCGCACATAGGTCTCGAACATGTCGTTGATCTTGCGCTTGACCCAGGCGTTCACGGCCATGTGTGTGGGCATGTACTCGACGCCGACTAACCCGAAGATTTCCTGGAGCAGATCCAGGACATGCTTGCGGGTCAGGGCGGCATCGACGGCGTTGCGGTTGGTGGAGTAGATGTAGGCAGCGGCAGTGTCGGCCAGGCCACCAGAGAAACCCATCGTGTCGGCGAAGGTGGTTGCATGGCGGGCGGTGCGCTCGATGCGCGTGCCTTCCATGAAGTTCCGCTCCATCATCATCATCAGGTTCTTGGTGGATTTCATCTCCAGGTAGTCGAAGCGGTTTACATCGCCGTAGCGCTTGATTGCCTGCTCGGTGGACGTGAACTCAAACTCCTGTTGCCAGATTTGGGTGTAGTTGTAGGGAATGGTCGCTACGCCGTAGGTGTCTGTGGTAGCATCCCCGCCTTCGGGGTGCGCCCGCCCGACGATGCGGACAGTCGTAGCGGCAGCGTGTCCTGCGTCTGAGGTGTAGCCTATGCCGGTATCGATGGTCACGAGATCGCCAGAAGTGCCAGAGGTCGTAACTAGCATCAGCTCATCTTCGACGGCCAGGATATGACCTTTCAAGAAGAACTCACCGTCGCCGGTGCTGACATAGAAGTTGGCAGCGCCAGAGGAGACAGCGCCAGTGGGGGGATCGCCTGCAACTGAACCGATTTGGCTTTCCAGAATGTTCAGCTCGTCTTCTACCCACTCGAACTTGGTCGCGAGACAGGGTTCGGGCAGGTTATTCAGAGTCGGAGAAATCACCCTGAGAAGCGGTGTTGCAGCCTGGTTGACGAGGATAATGTCCTCGCCAACGGTTCTCTTCCAGGTGGTAACTTCTCCAACCGTCCATTTGGGATAATTTACGCCAGCCATTGTATGGCCTCCTTAGCTTGGTTTTAAGCTGTCGAGGCCCAAGTCGCGGTACTTGCTCCTGAGTCGCAGCAGTGCGGTATCCATGCCCCGCCTTCCGGCGGCAGCACCCGCGATGATTGCTGCTTTCTCTTTTTGATATTGGGCCTCTAGATCAGGAGAGCCCACTGTTGGTTCAGCCGGTGCGCCGATGGCGTCAGAGCCATCTTCGCTTCGTTCTTGTCGCTCTACTTTACGGGCCACGGTTTTGGCCTCCTCCTGAATAACACCTTTCTGTCGTCTAAAGTCTTCGATTTGCTTCTGGTAGTAACTTGTGACGACTTTCTGAGCATCCAGGTAGGTTGCATTTGGATTCCCCAGTACCGCCTCAAACTCGCTGATGGGTATGTTGCTGTCGTTGGACATCCGAATGATGTCCCGGTACTTCTGCCCCTCAGTGGCCTGTCTCTGGAGATCGGCAAGCTGTGACTGTTGCCTCCGCTGTCCTATGAACTGCTGGGCTTCGTCGGCCCCCATTGTCTGGGTTGCCAACTGCTCCATGCTTGTTTCGAGAGCGGCCAGACGCTGCTCGGCGGTTTGTGCCCTTGCGGTCGCGGCGGCGACCTCGCGGTCTTTCACTCCCTGAACCTTCCGCAGGTCTTCTACCGGGACCATCTCAGGTGGTTTCGGCTGAACCTCGGCGGCGTCGGGCGTCACGGGCGGTTGCTCCGGTGAAGCAACCTCTTGCCCCACTCCGGGTGGGGTTTGTGGTAACTCCTCGGCCATGATAGGCTCCTTTCATTTACCAGGGAAGAAACCGGCGCCCGGCTCCGGGCTGGCCCTGACCGCCCCAAAAGGAGCGTGGTTTCTTTGCCAGGCCCTTCACGCCGCGCAAGCCTCCTCGACTGGATTTAGTGACTGAAGCACGCCATAGGGTCTTCACGAACTTCGATAACCATGAGTCAAAGTCCGCAAATCCTGCTGGATTGCTCCTATATATATCTTCTAAGCGGCTTCGTAGTTCGCCGCTCAGCGGTTTACCTGTGCTGAAGTGTTGGATCAGGGCGAAGACGCTCTGACCCAATTGCGATTGGACGTAGCCCCAGGAGAACTTGGCGGCGGTTGGTACTCGCCTGGCGGGAGCACGTGGCTCGCCAAGCGCCCGCCGCCACTCTCCAGGGGGTGTTTCCTCCTTATATTGTACCACAGTTTCAGGGGTTATGTCAATGGCGGCAGGTTCCTCGGTGATGGCCCCACGCAGCGGTGGGGCTTCGGGCGGGACAAGCTCTGCTTCAGGCAGGGTAGGCTCGGCAGTGGGCATGGCTCCCTCGACAATAGGGGGTCTCGCTTCCACCATCTCGCCTGCCTCGAACAGTGCTCCCAGAACTTTCCTTATCCGCTCTACCAGCACGCTGTTGAGATCGCTGTCGTCTCTGGTGATCGGCCCCAGTGGGGGGATCATCTCGCTTGCTAATTGCTTGACCTCGGCAGCCAGTGCGGTTTTCATCTCATCCTTGAAGTCCCATGCCTCTTTGAGCCATTCGTTGGTCTTGAGGTACTCACGCCGATATTTTCTCTGTTCCTTCCATTGGTCTTTATCAAACTGTTTGTAATATATTGAGTTGGTTTCTTTGTAGTTGGGCCACCGCTTTTCCATTTCTTCCCACAGCAGGTTCTGGGCAACACGGTCGAGGGTATCTAGACTTCCAAAGTAGCTCATCAATGCAGGGCTACTGATGATGACTGCGTTTTTGGCCGTCCACATCTCGTACAACTGTGGGTTGGCGTCGGCGATAGCTTTGGCGGCATCTGCACCGCTCACGTCTCGGACGTCTCTCCAGACGTCCTGGATATCGAAGATGTCATCTCCGAATCGTTTTCGCAGGTCAGTATCCATTGCCCGCTTGAGAGCCTGTGCACTGTCCCATTCTTTCCGCCGCTCTGTATCGGGGATGCCCAGGACGTTGCCCAGCCCCTCGATGGTGGCCATGAAGTGGGCGCGATCCATGTCGGCCCATCCTTCCATGCGACCCGAGCTCTCGTAGAATTTGTTCAGGGTTTCCTTGTTGTAATTGGCGGCTTCCAGGATGGTATACCTCTGTGTGCCTGGTGGCAAGCGGCTCAGCACTTCCCAGGCATAGGCCCGGTCGCGGTCTAACTCGCCCCGGCGCACCAGCATCACATAGGACAAGAAAGGATAATAGTCATATAATTGCTGTTGGGCCAGTTTGTATGCTGCAACACCCTCGTCGGTTGCCATGTCATAGCTCTCGTCGGCGTGGGCGTAGAATTGGTATTGTGCGTTGAGTGCTTTTTGCACTTGCACCTCATAGGGAAACCTGGCTTTGAAACCCGCGCCCAGCATCCAGGAAACCAAGTTGGGGATACCGCGCTCCTGTACTTGGCGGCGGACTGCCTCGTCCCAGGCGGGACCCTGTAGCTTGCGACCCTCGTCCCAGATGACCTCTGGCGTGACTGCGCCTTCACCTTCCATCTGCTTGAAGTGGTAGCCGACGCGGTTCCGCTCATAGTAATCCAGACCGGTGAAGCTGAAGGGATTATCCCATAACCAGGGCTCCAGGGTGATGCCCTTGCCGCCTTGTGCTCCCAATAGGCCGGTGGCATAGCGGAAGGCTTTGGTCGGCTGGCCCAGGTAGCCCATCGAGGCCAGTGCCTCCTCTGGCTCGCCCTCCATCTTGCGCCAGGTGGCATAGAGCGCCCAGAAAGCGGTGTCCACGGACGGGCCGATGTTACCCAAGTTCTCTAACATCTCTCCCTGCCAGGTTTCTGTCCGCCCAGGGTTGTGAAAGTCGTTTATCATGGAGTAGAGGGGGTTCAGTGTCGCTTCCAGGTTCAGGTAGAACTCTGTCCCTGGCACTTTGACCTGTTGCTCCCACCAGGGAAGGCCCTGTGCCTCCTCGTTGATCTGGCGCACGGCATCTTTGTAGTCGAGGTAAGCTGATAACATGCCGGGTTTGTACATCAACATTCGTGGGACGTTAGTCGCGGCCCTGGTGTACCAATAATGATACGGGAATATGTAAGCCAGTGCGTTGTCGAAATGGCGGCGGTCGCCGTAGTTGAACAGGATGAAGTCGCGGTCATTCAGGGCGGTCTTGTTGGCAAGCAACTTGGTCTCGTGCAATTGGGGCATTAGTTCATCCTTGACCCAGTCCATGACGCGCTCGTAGTCCTCCGGTGATAGCCCTTCGGGAGCTACCCAGTTCATCCCCGGCGCGGCATTGGCTAAGTCCTCTAGGATTTGCTTGGCTCGCTTGTTACTGACGTGGGCTATGGCTTGTTTAGGTGGAACGATGTCGGCCAGGTACTCCTCAGAGAGCTCGTCGCGGCGCTGGATGAAATCAGGGGGGTCTATATCGTCTGAGATGGGCGGTTGTGGTTCTACTGGCGCCCCACGCAGCGGTGGGGCCGGTCGGCGCTGTCTCAGGAAGTCAGTAGCCTGCTGGTCGAACTCGTCCCAGTATTTCCGCCATTCGTCGTTTCGAAAGGTGAAGTATTCGTCCCAGATCACGTCGCGATCCGCTCGCCGTGGTGTCGCGTCACTGGCCTGCCATGCTCTGCGGCGGGCGTCGTCTACTCTGAGAGCAGTTGCGCCTCCCTCCTCTCTGTGAGCGACGACCAAATCCATGATTTGGTTCTTGACCTCTGGCGGGGCTTGGTGGTGGTATTCCCCTATCGCTTTGACGTCGGCCAGGTCTCGTGCTCGGTCTCTACCAAGTTGTGCCTCGAATTCGTCTTGTAGGCCATGGAGTCTCCCTCCCAAATCAGAGTCTTCGATTGCCTCAATTGCCTCCCGGTCTGCTTTGGTGACTGGGGAGATCAGTTCATCTCCTTTGCTGATCTCCGTTGCGGTTTCATCGAGGGTCTTTGTCAAGAACTCATCTGCTCTATTACTCAAGTCCTGCATCCGCCGCGTGAAATCCTCAGCATCTTCGGCCTCCAACATAGCGAGCCGGATGTCATTTCGCAGGCTAGTGGGCAATTCTCGAAGGTCAATTCCCTCTGGCAAAATGCGTCCCTTCAACGCTGGCCCCAGGGCATTTTCGAGCTCGACGGGATTTACGGCGTCAGCTAAGATGCCCTCGTAGGCTTGCACGGCACGTTGGTCAGGGAACAACGCCCGCAAATTGTCAGGCACTCTGGGCCGCCAGTGCTTGCGCCAGAAATAATCGAGGGCCTGGTGGATGATCCGCTGCCCCGATGCTGTTTCCACGACCTCAGACAGTGCCATCGCCGGTGCGCCTTTGATGCCCTTCTTTGCTAGGTCTTCGATGACCGCTGCGGGCAGGTCTTTGAGGCGCACAGCTTCGTAGGTCGAATCGATGGCGTCGAGGGCGGAGTTGAGTTGTTCCATCAGGTACTCACCACCAGGGCCGCCATAGCCCTTGCGGAGTCCATAGACCTCGCTGCCCCAGCGGTTGATGTGTACGTTGATTATATCGGCGGATTCTATAGGGTCCCAGTGAGAGATAGCGGTGAGCCCGGCGTTGCTGGCCCCATTGCGGAAGGCGTAGCCGGGGTTCCAGCCCATGTACATGTACTGGCTGAGGAACTTGCGGTACTTGTTCTGAGCGCGGCGGACGACGTTCAGCTTGCCGACAGGGTAGATGCGGCCCATTGCTTTGTCGTAGTCTGCGAAGACTCGCTTCAGTACTTCCCTGTCGCTCTTGGCGTCCTCGAACCAGTTCCCTACGATCTTGAGAGACAACTTGCCAGTCTCAGGGTCGGTTGCCATCTCACGGAGTAGCAATGTGGTCTTTTTGCCTGCGCTGGATTCAGCGATTTGGCCGAATTTCTGGAGATGGCCCTTGGCGGCGCGGGCAGCGTCTGTCCCTTCGTCGCCAATGTTGATCATGGAACGGATGATGTCCGACGCTTCGCCTGGATCGACGGCCTGGGTCAACATCTGTGACAAGACCAGCGTGCTATCCTCAGCCCACCGACCAGCGAGCGTGGCATTGTCGGCTCGGTTGGGATGCAGGAGCTTGTAGGCTGGCCCCTTGAAACCACCAGCGGCGTTGTTTGCGCCCTCGGCTTTCATCAGGTCAAATATCTCGTCGTAATGACCGGCGTCCTCGAAATTGAGGGCCTTCGCTGCTGCCTTTGTTTGTCCCCGCATCCGGGCTGCGTGTCCGGGCTTGCTCAGCAGGTTGAGTGGATCGAGTATCACCCGTCCGGCTAACTCAGCCAAGGGTTTGGTCAGTGTGGCATCAGCCTCGATGTCCTCTCTGGTTGCCCCGTTTCTGATGGCCTCCAGGGTCAGGTTGCGCAGCTCCTCGGTGGCGGCTCCGGCTTTGGTGCTGGCCCTGTCGAGAGCAGTGTCCCAATCCACGCCCTTCGTGCGGGCATCCCAGAGTTCTTTGGAGTAAGTGCTTACCGATGTCCACCAGCGGGTATAGCGATTGCGCCCGGCCTCAAACTCCTGCGGGGTAAAGTCTGCCTCATGGCCTTGCAATAGGGGCCAGACAATCTCAGCTCCAGCACCTAAGATACCCTGCTCTACGATGCCAGTGTCGAATATCTCGAAGCCGCCAGCGAGAGCGCCTGTGATGCCCCGTGCGGCCTGGTCGAGGGCGGTGAAGACTTTGCCTGCGATACCTGGTGCAGCTTTCAGAGCAGCGATTGGAGCGCCGAAGATACCGCCTGCTAGACCTCTGGCAGCACCGAGGAGAGTACCGCCGAGGGCTTCGAGGGATGGTTCCCACACAGCGCGGCGGGCGGCTTCTTGACCTGGTTCCCAGGCTTGCCGCCATTGCTTCTTGAAAGCCTCCCCTGGCTCCAGCCCCTCCTCCTCGCCCCAGATTTCCTCCTGGGCCTGCTCCCACCATGCGCCGAAGCGCCCGACCTGGCGGCCCAGCCACCACTGGGGGTACTCGCCCCAGGTCTCAGGCACAGGCTCTTGTGCCCACTCCGGCTTACCTTCTGGTGGAGGGAGAAAGCCCGGGCGCCCCCCTGGCGTCAATGGTGCAGTGGGTGCTGGTGCAGTGATGGGTGCTTGCCCCATGCCGCGTGGGGCTTGCCAGGTTGGGGCAAAGCTGGGCAGTAGTTGTTGGGGATAACTCATGGCTCGCTGCGCAGGGGCAGGCGGCGGGGCTTGTCCCACTCCAGGTGGGGCTTGTGCCCTCATCGTCTCGATCAGCCGCCCGATCCCGCCAGTCTCGGTGTCGATCTTCCCGACTGTGGGTTGGCCTGCGTTCCAATCGAGCCATTGTTGCCACAGAGCGTTGGTGTCAACCACTACAACTCACTCCATGCCGGCGTCATCCACTGAACCGGCGCCATTAAAGGGTCCTCCCAGAACGATTGTTGCGATTGCATGACCTGTTGCACCCAATCCCGGTACTGTGGAGGGACTTCTTGGAAAGCTTTCATTTCCTTGATGTTGTACCACGGAGCGCCAGTCTGCTCTCCACGTTCGGGGACAGGAGAGGGATATTGTCCAGGCTCTGTGGGCAAGTAGGCCCAGCCCTCTTCACCGAGGACATTTCCGCCCCACCACGACGGTTGCGCAGGTGCGGCCCAGCCACCACCACCCCAACCGCCCCGGCCACCTCCCATCGGTCCCCACTGCGTCGTGCCACCATAGCCGCCATAGTACCGCTGCTCCCATTCCTGTTGTGTCGGCCCACGGCCTGCCGCTCCCAGAAAGCCAAAGCTGGCAATGGCATCACGGGCATCGGCATCGTTGGGCCAGCGTCCGTGTTCAGCGTAGAACTGGTTGCGCCAATCCTCGATGCTCCCAAAGGGGCCAAAGGCTCCAGTGGGGGCCGGTGCGCCTGCACCCGCGCCAGTGGGAGCAGCTTGCCCCACTCCTGGTGGGGCTTGCTCAATCGGCGGCGCACCGGCCCCATACATCCCCATCCCGCCAGGGACAGGATACATGATTTCTCCAGGGCCGAAGATAGCTCCCTGGTACTGCGACCAGGGACCTATGGCGGCGGGCTGGCCTGGAACCTGACCAGGGGCAGCGAGGGCTCCCAAGGCAGTGGCAGCGTATTCCATCCCAGGGCCAACCCCGCCAGGTGTGGCAGCGGGGGCTGGGATAGGAGCGCCACCAGGGATCGTCCAAGGCGCCCCAATCGGTGCTGTGCGTGCGCCCAGTGGCATTGTGGCACTTATGGGTGCAGGGCCACCACTCACCATTTCAGGGGGCACAATGGGTGCACCTTGCCCCCAGCCCCATTCCAGAGCCGTTCGCGGGATTTGGGCAGGGCTTGGATAATAGCCAGGATACTGCCACCTGTTGGCTGTCCCCTCCGGCCGTGTGAAGCCCAAGGGCGCCGCCGGGCGCGTCGCTCTGGAAGGGCCACCTCTCAGCCTCCCATATGGTGTTTCCCATCCTGTTCCTCTCGGTATCGGCATTTCATCCCTCCATCAATTCCTGTCTCTTGGCAAGCCATGAGGGGGTATCGATCCCCTGCTCCTCCATCCTTGCCAGGATGACGGCTTGCTGTTCGGGCGGCAAGTTCAGGTAAGTCTCGAATTCCTGCCGCTTTTGGGTTTTGGTGAGCCGGGGGCGGAAGTGCGAATCGCCCAGGATGGCCCTGAATTGTTCGAAGAGTTCCTGGTAGGCGGATTTGGCGTCGTCTCTGAGTTGGTTTAGCAAACCATCATTCATGGCCTTTTTTTCTTTCGTCTATCATCTCTGTCCTCTTTTCCAATGCCAATGCACCAGAGATCATCGCCAACAAATCTAGTAAGTCATTTACGTCGTGGTCATAGCATGTGTCTGTATCAGCGTTGACGAAGCACAGACGGAATTTGTCTTGTGGTACGCTGCGTGAGTCAGAGTCTGATTCTCCACAACAGATGAATGAGGTTCCATCGTCGGCTATTGTGTAAACCCAAGGTTCACAAACTTCGTTCATTCCTTTTTCTCTGGGGCAGTATCCGGGCTCTGTCATGGCCCCATTCCTGTCGGTGCACCAGGTGCAACCCCCTGCAGCGTGGGGCCTGGCCCAGGCGCCGATGGTTGCATCTCAGGTGGTGGCATCGGACGCCCCATGCCCTGCGGCGAAACGGCAGTCGTCGGTGGCCCCACCGGTCGTGGTGCATTTGGCCCCGTCGGTCGCGGTTCGGCTAATCCTGGCATCAGTTGCTCCAGCCGCTCGCCGGAGATTTCCTCAATGGCATTGTTCAGGGCAAGCTCAATGATCCGGGGATCGCGCTTGAACATCTCGACATTGCGGCGGCGCTCCTCATCTTCCGGCTGCTCGATGCCCAGTTTGGTTTGGGACAAGGTATAGTCGCTCACGGGGAGTCCGGCTTGCTTCGCGTTGGCGGCAATGGCCCAGTCGCGGGCTTCATCCGTTGGCAGTTTCGTAGTCAACTTGGCTGTCACGAGCCAGCCGCGCAGGTCTTTGGCACTGATGGCAATAGCGGAACGCTCTCCCTCCGAGAATACCTGAAGTTTGCGCTCTTGACTGTCGCTCTCGGCGAAGGCGTAGCCGCAATCGAGGAGCTTCTGGATGGCGGCGCTGATGGCGAGCTCGGCGTTTGTTATAAATGGGGTGAGCCGCATCCTATCGTTTGCATTCATGCTCTGCGCTACTGGCCCCGATTCGGGGTTGACATTGGCATAGGCCCACCGGCTGAAGCTGCCCTCCTCGACCATCTGTTGGGCCATCTGGATACTGCGGTATACTCCCGCGCCTGCATCGGTTGGGGGATAGACCATGTATTTATCACTGATCCGCTCCCCCTGGCCCAGTTGCACCCGGATTACTGCTCCAGGTTCCTTGAGTACCTCGATGCTGCGTTCAGCCACGGTCACGGGGTCGGCAAAGGCGGCAATGATAGTGGATTGCTGGTTGATCCAGCGTTCCAGGATGGAGATTGCCTCTCGCAAGGGATACAACACCCCAAGAAAGCGCAGGTGAAGCTCGGTACTAGTGGTGTTGCGTCCTGTCATCTCGGTGTAAGGTAACTTGGTGTAGTAGGGCATCACTGTAGGCCGTCTCAACCAGGTGTTGCCTGCCGCGACACAATGCCAGACTTCATTTCCTTTCTTTCCCTTTTTGTGCCACCACAGGTCTTTGTAGACCAGTTCGTCGGTGTCTTCAGCAAACCGCGTCTTCCCATTCTCGTCGATCCTGATGCGCTTGCCCCATTCTGCTTCCAAGTCCTCAGCGGTGCGATAGACAGTGTACATCTGTGCGATATCTCGCCTATGGCCTCCCGGGAGACAGTAGAGATTTTGGTGGTTCACGTACTTGAGGATCAGCGGTAACTCGCTGTATTCCTCGTCGCCGTCACCCTCCAACTTGGGGTCCCAGCCAGAGAAGAGTGCCCCACGCCCGTAGAGGGCCTGGTCGAAGATAGCCTTACTGATTTGATTTTCTTGGAGCCGGATATTGTTGACGTAGATTGCGCCAGCGATGAATTTCTCTACCTTGTCGGCGGTCTTGTCAGAGCGGCGGCTGGGTGTGATAGGCTGTGCGGTAATCTTGGGAGGGTGTAGGCTCAGGAGTGAATGAGTAATATCCACGACGTTCGTTGCTTTGTTGACCATTACGCGCTCCTCGCCGGATGCGGCGGCATCCCAGTCCGCGTAATGATCCATGAAGTAGAGATCGCGGTCGAAGTCCCAATGAGAGCGGCACTTCACGTAAGCGCCTGCAAGTCTCTTGTGGAGATCGTCGACGTCGGCGATGGTTTTGATTTTCATGGTTGTCTCCTCGTTGGAGTAGGCCAGTTAAAGGGGGAGGTAGGACTAGGTCCAAAGCCATATTCAGTCCATGTATCCTGATGAGCTTCAGGGATGAACAATCCCTCATAGAATCGCCGCAAGTAGGGGGGGAGCTTACTGATATCACCCATGACTGTTTCAGCCATATAAGCATACATTTCGTGGTCGTTCCATTGCGTCTCTTCGGTTATAGGAGGCGTTGTTGTCTGTCCAGTTGCAGGATCAAAGATAGGGAGCTGTCCTTTTCCGGGTATCCGGGCTCCCCGGGAATGATAAGGATAATCTGAGAGCCCGTAAACAGAAAGTATAGCTCGTTCCATAGCTGGGGATTTGAATTGATACTGCTTCGATTCATCGGCGTACTGAATCATGGCCTCAATAAAGGCATCTCTCTCTTCCTGGTGTCTAACTTCCCACCAGGCATGGGAGAGTTCATGAATTGCCGTGGGCTTGTTGGCAGTGAGGAGGTATGCCAGCGATGGCTGTGATGGTGGCTGGCGGTGAGTCTCATAGTATCCACCAACAGTCCCTGGGCCATAAGGTTCCGTAATTCCTATATCGAGTTCTTTGTCGAAGAAATCTTTTGCCTCTTCTGTAAGTGGCCCACTCTGAAGCAAATCCTGGAAAAATTGCTTGCCTACAGAGCCAGTGGCAATTTCTTTGAGCTTTAGCAATCCCCTCTTTGCTCCTGCCCATGGGACAGTGGGAAATTCACCCAACACGTCCATTGAACTACCGAGGAATTCAGCCCCAGCTTGCCATGATGGTGCTTCGCGAAAAGCTTCTATTGCCTCTCTCCCTTTACCAATAAGATGTCTAGCCTGTTCTCCCATAGCCTCCCAGGGTGAATAAGCTGCTGATTTCCACGCTTTGGCAGCCAATTCAGGGGGTTGCTTTGCCCAATCCTCCCACGAGGGCAACCATACTGGCCCCTCTGGTGCTTG
Source organism: Chloroflexota bacterium (assembly GCA_030616195.1). The sequence goes on from JAUWXW010000003.1 coordinate 15,204, forward strand.
TGGTGGGATTTGCATTGTCTGTGCACCAGGAATACCTGTCGCCTGTATCCCTGGCAGTTGCCCCCAAGTCGGCGGTTGCCATGCTTTGCTCTCCCAATCTTTGTACTGTTGCCACATGGCTTCAGGATCATAGCCGCCGTTCATAGGTACTTCTCCCGACATGCCTTAAGGACTTCTTCACACCAGTTCTGGAGGTTACTATAGAAACCACCCACGACGCTATCCCACACAGTAGCATCAGGGAAAAGAACAGCAAAGACCTCCAAGCCATCAATGTACGAACACCAAGTTAGCCCAGGAGGCTTGTACAAATGACCTAGGAAGTTGTTTCTCATTGCTCTTTTAGGTGTTATAGGAACTTGTATCCGATTGGATCTCAGGACTTGAACAAGTTCACTTTTTGTCCTTTGATCGTCAATGAGGGGATAAAAGTTTCCCCCTTCTTTGGTCGTATAAAACTTCATACGTATTGCCTCCGTCTCCGGGGAAACTTGGGTTGGTACTGGCTCGCTATGCCTCGCAGGGTAGGCACGTAGCCAAACACGTCCACAAGGTAGTAGGCCATTGCCTTGAGCGCGTGGTTGTGAGCGTCAATCGGGTTTTCTGCGTATGCAGTTGACTTACCCTCTCTGATGTCCCGATGTTTGTACTTTCCATGCTCGGCGATTGCGTTCTCGCAGCGCCGAGCATAGACGATGCGTGGGGTTAGCAGAGGAGTACCAATGATGTCGGCTTTTTCTCCATACCCAGGGTTGTCAAGGAAACTGCGATAGCGGCTGATGCCGTCTGGGATGGGTACAAACTGAGAGCGCAGATGCAGGCCCGTCAGTTCTTCCCAGAGTTCGATCTGAGATTTCTGAGCGGCGTGTTTTCGTGCTTCTACGTCGATCACTGCACCGGTGACATACCGCCACCAGCGCTTGCCCTGAGCGGCGGAGATGATGTGTTCCCCCAATGTCTGGCGGCGGTAGATTTCGTCTACCACACGCACCATGTTATCGCTGCGCCAGATCGCCAATACCGCATAGGGGTTGTTGTAGCCGGGGTCAATGGCGAGTTCGATCTCGCCCTGGAAATCCTCCCAATCGTCCACTATGTCCTCTTGGGTGTGAATATCCCAGCGGAACTCTGGAAAAACCAGAGTGGACGGCGGACAAGGCTCTGCACCGAAGCGTTCCTGAAACATTGCGGGCGGATAGGTGGCTCTGAGAGCCTTGATTTCAGGATCATCGAGGCCACCAGGGTATATGTAAGTATTGCTCCAGGTGGGGATGGAGAAGGAGATACCACCATCTTCGTTTTCGTGTCGCCACTTGCGCCAATATTCGGGATACCAGCCAAGTGAGCCCTCGAAGGTTCCTGACAGAGTGAGATAGCCACGCTTCTCAGCTACACGACCACGGAGTCTCAGAAATACTTCGAGTGTTTGCTGTGCCGCTTCGCACATCAGCACAAAATCAGGCGCATCGGCGGCTAGGCGCAGTACGTCATCGGAACTCTTGGTCAGCATCCGATAACCTGGTCCCTGTGCCTCTAAGCTACCCAATCGAGGGAGGTAAGATTTGTCCACAAGCCCCAACTTTTTGAGGTCTTCAAACGCATAACTAAATTCTGGCTTTGCCATTTCGTAGATGCCGCCGACGATCCAAATGAGCTTGTCGGGCTTGTCGGCGTGCTCCAAGATATAAAGTACAGGTTCAGCGGCACTAAGTCTGCTTTTTCCCGCTCGCTCCCCGCCCGCCACCAGCTTCAACCTCGCTGGGTGCAGGTGTACCGGCATCTGTCCCAGATGGGGCCAGTAGCCTGTGCCGTTCTTCAACAGCCGCAACAATCTTAACCTCGTCTGCACTGAGGACGAGAGGTGATTCGAGAATTTGTTTGACAAGAATTTCCAGTCTCGTCTTTCGTTCCGTGCCTGTGGGGGCCTTATCGCCGAGGGCATACCGGAACAATAACTCGGCGGCCTTGTTGCCTTGGGCAGATTTCTCTTTTGCCAACTCTATCTTAGAGCGGATGATCTCTTTCCAGTCCTCGCTTGTCAGCTCATCGGCAAAGACCATCCAGTAACCACGCACCATGTCACGCAGGACATCGAGGGCATGATAATCTGCCTGGGTCAGTGTCTTGCCCAGATGTTTCGCCATACCCTTGCGCTCAAAGAAGTCGCGCTTTTTGTACTGCCCCTTTTCGTCGCGGCCATCGTCGGGCCGTTCGGGAACTTTGTGCCCCATCAGCGCCGCCGTTTCTTGCGTCGCATCTTGCCTAATGTCATGGCAAGCCGCGCCCGCTTGCCAACTTTGCCTTTAGCCTTGGCTTTCTTGGCAAGCCATGCCTTGTTGATTGTGCCCCTGGCGGTGATGGCCCCCCCGCGTTTGGCCTGGGCGCGGAGTGCGCCCTTCTTTTTGATTGCCCCTGCGATCCACTTCTTCTTCTTGCGTTTTGTCTTTCGCTTCGCCATAGCCCCATTATACCACAGTTTCAGCCGCTGCGTCAACATAACAAATCTTAAAGTTGCTTGCCCCACCTGAAGTGGGACTTGACAAAACTATATAGATGTGATATAATTAAGGCAACGGGCGAGGTGACGTAAAGGGCAGACGTTGAAGGGAATAGCCTCAGGCGGTGATTCGCTATTCGCCGTGCAGGTTCGAATCCTGCCCTCGCCACTGGAGGCACAGAATGAAAGGGATACGAAAGCTGATCTCTTTTTACCCCGCAGATATGAGGATCGTAGAATTGGTGCAAGCCGCCTATAATTGTACCTTCACTGCTGCGGTGCGGATGATCATAAGGGACTGGGGAAGACGCCTGGAGTTGGCGGAAAAAGCGTTGGCTCAAGGAAAAATCCTTCCTGACGAATATAAGCAGAGCGTGACTGAGTTGACGACCCTCACTCCGCTCTGACGTTTCTCCTCCTTTGCTCAGGTGAGGGGTAGGGTGGTCCTGCCCCTCACCGAGACCCAGACAAGCCTGCGATGCGCCTGGTTAACGTCGACCTCTAACACGCCCCGGAAGGCCCAGCTTGATCGGCGGTGCTGGATAGACGGGGCCGACTGGGACGGGGCGATGTGGGCAGGCAAGCAGGGTCAATGGTGGGTTTCCGGCGTGTGAAACCCCTGTCTCAGACATGACATCATTGGCCCTGCTTAGGGCCTTAGCCTAACAAACAATGAAAGGATGAAATCATGGCTAGAGCACGGGAAGACTTGAAGGAACTTGGCTTCGGGCCTATCTTGCATGAGGCAGAGCACGAGGTCTGGTCAGATGATCATGGTTACGACATAGAAATTCACTATGGCCATAAGGAGCCCTTGGATGATTGGGCAGATGAACTTGATGGGGACAAAGATGATCTCGTTAATGTTTGCCTTCAGATAATAGCTGCGTTTGAGAACTTCAAACGGATTACGCGGACTGAGGATTCTTGGGGATGATGAGCACAGAGCTGATTATAATTTGCCTCTTTGTCTCCCTTGTGGGAATGGGGATAGTATATTACTGGCTCCTCGCATTGGTTTTTACGAGGAGCAAGGAGAAGTCTTTCCGTCAGGGCCTACGAGCACGTGGTTACTCAGAGCGAGAGATCGATGACGCCGTGATTAACTTTCTGAACAGGAACAAATGAAAGGAAAAGCAATGAATGACCAGCACGATGTACTCGATGCCGCATTTGATCCAGAGCCCGAATTTGTCTATGGACAAATTCACTTCGAGGGCTATGAGGGGTTTGTGCAGAAGGGGCACAGAGGCGTTATTCGCTATGATGCCAACGCCCACGGCCCCGAACAGTGGCATACTCCCGTGATCGACCTCGTCTTTACTCCGATTGACCCTTCGCGAAGGGTTTTCAAGGAAGAGCTTTTCCTTAGGTGGGCAGCCAGGAACCAAACCTGGCTCAAGATCGTTGGGCCAGCGATACAGGCCCTCCTCCCCGAATTGGAAAAACTCAAGGACCTTGTCCATGACCAGTACTCCATCTTGAAGACCCTCGACGGAATGTACTTCGCAGCAGAATATGTCCCGCGCCCGGACAATAAAGAGGGTGAAACATGGACAACTCTCAAGCCCATGCAGGTCTTTGCAGATGAAGCAGCCTGCATAGCGGCCTACGAAGCCGACACTGGCAAGCAGATCGGCGGCAGCCCTGTGGCCGATCTGCCATTCATGCCCGATGATCCGGCCGATAAGCCTGCCCCCGACCCACAGCGTGCTACCTTGGCTGCTTTTTTGCCCATGCTATGGCAGCAATCAGGCAGAGACATGATCAAGTTTGCGGAGTTGCTGAGGGCCAACAACATGCCCTTCAAGGTGGATGACTCAGAGGTTGTGGAGATGATGAAAGCATGAATGAGCTGGTCCTGACCTACGTATCTGAGAGCGAGCACCTAACCTACGACGAGGCTCTGGCATTGGCAGAGGAACGAGACGCGCAGGCCGCCAGCGGGTTTGAGGCCAGTGTGCCTGATAGTGAGAGGCTTCTTTCCCCTGATGAGCTGATGGCTTTGATTGCCCGAGAGGGAATCCGTCAGAATGTCGTCATGAGCGCCAGTTGCGGAGACCACTATCGTGTCAAAGTATGGGATAGCCTATGACTCTCAAAGCCGTCCTCCTCGACAGCCGAGAGCCCCTCTGGGTGCAGGGTCTGGGCTTTGGTGATGTGCCCATGAGTGTTACTGCGCTCTCTACTGGTGATGCCTGGCTTTCCGTCGAGGATGCCGTGATCATCGTGGAGCGCAAGACATTCCCCGACTTGCTGGGTAGCATCCAAGATGAGAGCATGTTCAACCAGGTGGCCCGCATGGTGAAGTTGTCGCCGTGGTGTTACCTGGTGGTGCAGGGCAGAGGGCAGCTTAGCCAAGATGGAAAACATGTGACTCACGCAGGCTTGCCTAATCCCTGGCTGGTGCATCGTGTCGAGGGGGCATTAGCAACGATTCAACAACTTGGCGTCACTGTGGTTCGCATTGGGGCACAACCACACAACTACCATGCCGCTCTGCTATGGCTCGCTGGCCGCAAACGTGGCGAGGTCAAAGTTGCACCACGCCGTGAGGCGGTCATGCAATCGTCGGGAGAGCGGGTGCTATGTTCTCTGCCCGGCATCTCTGAGATCAAGGCGCAAGCCCTCCTCGCTCACTGCGCAACGGCGGCTTGGGCCTTCGTCTACCTCACCGGCGAGGGTGGCGGCAAAGTTCCAGGCATTGGGCTAGCCACGAAAGAAGCAGCGCGTCAGGCACTGGGTCTGGAAGATGACCAAACTTTAGAGGTATACTACTAAGGAGGCAACGAGTGAGTAAAGAGGTAACACTGGTCGGACTCAGGTTTGGCCTCGTCGGAGGAGTGGCGTGTTTGCTACTAGTGATAATTTCCTTAGCCGCGTTTGCTCGGCAGGAATATGGCGCGTTGGTCGGTTTTTTGGTATTCGCCTCGATGTTTTCTGTATGGTTTGGCACACTTGCGATTGTTGTTTACAGTGCCGTTCATCAATTAAACGAATTACCAGGAGGTTCTAATGAGTAAAGCAATTGTAGCAGTCAGGCCCAATGACTGGGCCATGATCAAAGAGATCGCACCGGTTGCGGCTACAGCCCGAATGTTCGGGGTGACAGAGCCACAGGCCGCTATCGTCATGCTCAAGGGCTATGAGCTAGGACTGGGTTTGGCGGCGGCTTTTGAATTCATCCATGTGATCGACGGCAAGCCGTCAGTCAGTCCCAAGGGGGCGCTGGCGCTGATCCACCAGAGCGGTGAACTCAAGGAATTGAAGATTGAGGATTTCAAAGATAGTGGGGGAAATCCCACCGAGTGCTCCGTTTACATGGAGCGCACCAGTGGCTTCCGGTACGGAGCCACATACAGCATGGAAGATGCCAAACGCGCTGGCATAGTGAAGCCTGGCTCTGGTTGGGAGAAGTACCCCGCAAACATGCTCCGCTGGCGCGCGGTCGGCTATTGCGCCGACGTGGTGTTCCCTGACGTGATCGGTGGGATGCTGAGACCAGAGGAGCTGGGCGCAGAGGTTGACGAAGGCGGAGAGCCGCTATGGTCAGAGGTTACGACCACGATTCCCCCACTTGCTACCGTTGAGGGTGCTGTCTCGTCCAAGCCACAGCTTCAGGACATGCCCACCATCCCCACGCCATCAGCGGAGCTGATTGAAAAAGCCACCATGAAGGCTACCCTACCTGCTACCATCGACGCCTTGCTCGCGGCGGGTTACACCGCTGAGCAGATCGTGGTCGCCAACGAGGGCATAATCCCCGCCACGGCGGAAGATTGTCAACGGGTGGCAAAGATTTTGGAGGAGCAAGAATGTTGATGGTTCCGATCTTCGCGCTACTCACTTACGGGGCGTTCAAGCTACTCGGCAGAGCACCTAAGTACACTCGCCACCTTTGTTTCTGGGGTTTGCTGTGGCTTCTCAGCCTCGTCGTGAATCTCAGCTACCAAGTGTAAGGAGGAACAAGATGTACTACAAGGTTAATGTCTATAAAGCACAGAGAATAGGTGAGGAAGAAGTACAATCAGTACTTATCAGGATCGATGAGGAGATTCCACGTCCTTCCTCATTAGATGATACTGAGGTATTTGAAAACGACAGCCAAAACCTGGAATTGTTGCTTCATCGTGCACTTCCTGGTGGGACGTATGACCGCTTGCTTGGAGAGATGCTGAGACGGCAAGCCAGCAAGTATATTGTCTCTCATGGAGGGTTAGATGCCAGTTGACCGCTTGAGCTATAGCAGCATCAACTCGTATCTGCTTTGCCCCAAGTCCTGGGAATGGCGCTATATCAAGAAGCCCCGTGTGCCAGTGGCGGTGGCCTTACCCTTCGGAACGGCTATCCACAAAGTTGTGCAGACCTACGTCGCAACTAAGGCAGAGGGTCATGAGGTCAAGCCCCTGGTGGACTTGTGGCCCGACTGCTGGCATGGTGCACTCAACGAAAAACGAAACAGGGATAACATCAAGTGGGATAGATCCTTCGATTACTACAATGACCTGGGGGCCACAATGCTGAGTACTCCCAAGGTGGTGGCGGCAATCGAGGGCATTGAGGTGATGGTTACTCTGGCTCCAGAGGAGAGCGCCATCATCGAGAAGCGGATCGAGTTCCGTGTGCCGGGTGTGCCTGTCCCAGTTATCGGCTACATCGACATGCTGTCGAAGGACAGCGTGCCGGTGGATTTCAAGACAGCCAGTCGCAAGTGGGAAAAAGGCAAGGAACACAAGCAATTGCAGGCAGATTTTTATCTACTGGGCCTCAACCAAGAATATTACTCTATCCCTGACCTGCGCTTCAGGTACTACATCTTCACGAAAACCAAGTCCCCGATCTGTCAGGTGCTTGAGACCTCTCGCACCTGGGGGCAGCTTCTCTGGACGATGAAGCTCATTAAGGAGACATGGGAGGGAATCCAGGCAGGGATATTTCCCTGCAATCCCACAGGGTGGAAATGCAGCAAGAAGTACTGCTCCTACTGGCCGCTTTGCAGGGGGAAGGAATTGTGATGGGTGAATTGTTTTCACTTCTACTTTTACTTATGCTTGGGTTTGTGGCCTGCATGATCTTGCTCATGGCCGCATACTTCTTTCTGCGTAGATGAGAGTGAGGTTAAGCCAGCAGTAACGGGTGTGTGCAGTGGGCTGCGGCTGGCGCGTGCGGCACACCGACCTCATTACAAGGGCTGCGGCGGCGTGGCCCTCAATGATAGGAGGTAGTTGTGGTTAAGGAACAGAAGCTTGAACAGGAGATCGACGTTTGTGAACGGAAAATAGTTCAAGCAGAGGAAAGAGCTCGTCGCGATGAAGCGACGGTTATACGGCTCCGTGAGAGGTTGCAGAGGCTTCGGCAGAGGCGCCAAGAGAGACCATAATGAGAGGCTGCGGCGGCGTGGTAGCTAAGGAGGAACAACTTGTTTTACAAGTTGCTTGAGCTAGTTGAAGAGGTTAAGTTTCAGGTTTTCAAGCTTCAGGTTAAGAAATATGGGATTTATGCACCTATTCTTATATCAAATGATGGTCTAGTTCTCGATGGCAACAAGCGCTTGAGAGCGGCGAAAGAACTTTGTTTGAACAGCATTCCAGTAGTGATTGTCTCAAATGTAGTGGTGTGTGATCCCGCTGACTTCGGAGAAAAGACCCTTCGATTTAGATTAGCTAAGTGAGGCTGCGGCGGCGTAGCACCAAGTAGAAGAACATGGCTTTCAATTTTCAGATACGACCAATTGAGCATTGGCACTTACACATCCATTTGTGCGAGCGTGTGGGCTGGAGAAACAGCCTCTTTATACAGGTGCTACCGCTTTGTCTGTGGATATATTGGAACAAAAAATAGGCTGTGGCGGTAGCCATTGACCACAGCGAGAAATATGATAGGCAGGATGCAAGACCTGCCCGTGGCCTTCTGAGGAACAACCATGTACCAACGCAACCACGCCCGCCTTGTCCCCATGAGGGACAGCAGTATAGCCTTTTTCAGCAGCTACAGCCCCAGCTTGGTGGCTGCACTCAAAGCCCTCATCCCTGCCAGTGAGCGGCGCTGGGACCCTGCCGAGAAATGCTGGCTAGTGGCGAGCCAACATGCCAAGACATTGATCGACATCACACAGCAACACCTCGGCCTGGCTCTCAATGCACCATACATCGCTCACTGTGTGCCTAACAAAACGCAGCTAATTCGGCTGGAGTACTTGGGTGCGGCGAAGGATCGAGGTGCGGGTGAGCCGACTGCCACAGGCTGGGTCAACGGCGGCTGGAATGCAGTCTTTCCGCTGTCAGTGTTGCGCCGGTGGTTTGAGCTCGATGAGGACAGCAAGCCAGATGCTGAATTGACGCTGTATGGTGTGCTGGGTGTGGCAAAGACTGCTGATCAGCAGGCTATTAAGAAGGCACACCGTCGCGCCGCGCGGTCATGGCATCCCGACATTTGTCAAGAGCCCGATGCAGCGGCACAGTTCAGGCGCATCCAACGGGCCTGGGAAGTGCTGCGCGATGCAGTCAAACGCGCCCGCTATGATGTAGGGCTGCTGCTCACCGCCAGTTTGAAGCATGACCAGTTGCCCCATGCCCACAAAAACCGCGCTCATTGGAGGCCACCGCTTCGCTGTGGGTGGTTGTTGGTCGAGGGCAAGGAGCAGGTCGGGCGGTTTGTGGTATCCCAGATTCTTCAGTTTGAGGACATTACTAACGAGCAGGGCCAGGTGATGGTGAGCTATTGGCCTACGGGCGGGGAGAAGTTTTGGAATAAGTGGGTATGAAAGTGACAAACATCAGGCCAATCCAGGCAGAGATTGTCGAAACAGACGAGCAATTTTACTTTACATATAGACGCGGCGGCCCTGAGCATTGGGAAATCCAGATGGGAGAATCCTGGGAAGCCTGCTACGACAGTGATGGAAAGCTAGAAACTGCATACCAGGCTTTCAAGAAGGAGCAAGGGAATGACAGCAGAACAAGCAAGGCGGGCGGCCAAGATTCTGCGTGACTTGATGCAGAGCCTAACGATAACCCATTACAATCTCCGACATGAGTGCCATACACTGGCACAGGCACTAGAGGATTTTGCACTAGAGGAACACGCAGAGGAAATCATGGATAGAGAGGCTTTTTGATGAAAGCGCTGACCATAGTTCCAGGCTCACTGGCTGACGTTACCGCCGAGTCAGGTGGCTCGTTGGCTGAGAGCTTTGTAGACGCAGAGTTCGTGGACATCTGCGATTGCTCAGGTAGCATGGCGACCCACGATAGCCGTGATGGGCAGAGCCGCTACGATGTGGCTTGCCAAGAGCTCGCTGCGCTCCAGGCCCGGCGCCCTGGCAAACACGCCATCATCAGCTTTTCTAACTGGCCCCAATTCAGGCCAGGTGGGGTGCTACCTGATCCAAGTGGGGGTACTGACCTGGCCGGTGCGCTCAAGTTCGCACGGCTGGCAGACCTCGACGGTATGCAGTTCTTTATTATCAGCGACGGTCAGCCTGACATTGAGCTCGACGCGGTAGCCGAGGCCAAGATGTTCAAAGCCAAGATTTCCTGCATCTACGTCGGGCCGGAGGGTGGAAGCGGCCAGCACTTCCTCGAACAGCTTGCCAGTGCTTCTGGCGGCCAGTTTGCCACGGCAGAGAAGGCAATCGAACTGGCCGCGGCAGTAGAGAAGATGCTGTTAATCGCGGAGGGAATCCCATGAAGCTGGTGAAAATATGCTTGTTTTGTCAATTGTTTCACTTCTCAACCGCTGAACCTGATTGGTCTGAGCTCACACCTGGACATGATGCCGAGATTTACTGCTCAAAGGGTTTTTGGGAATATGAACCCTTTAGGTGGATGGAGGAGGACTATCGACGGGCAATGCTAACTGCCCAAACCTGTGAGGACTTTCAACTTTGTGCTCAGTTAGCAGAGCGTGACGACATCATACTAATCATGGAGGAACCCCATGAACAAGAAACCTGAGCCAAGTCCTGAGCATCCGACACCACTGCCTGAGACAGGCCCTTTAACCGGGCCGAGTCCAGTTCCCCCCAAGGTGGGGGAGAGAAAAAGGGGAAAGAAAGTGAGAGTAAAAAATGACACATAGTTATCAACGGGGCCAAGCAATGTTAGCGATTGCTATTGTGCTGCTGATTATAGTGGTCTGCATCTTTTTTGCTGCGTTGGCGGTGGGCCTAGGTGGCTGAGGTGGGCGAACTTCTCGGTGCTCTGAAGTTCGCTTTTCGCTGGCGGATCGCATTGTTCTTGAATAGATTCCCTGATGTTTGCTGGGCAGATGCTGTGATATGGGCAGTGTATCCAGAGAATCACCCTTTTGGTGAGGTCTTTAACCTGCGCGGCACAGCAGGTGGGTGCGAGGCAGATGGTCTCCTGCCATACTGTGGCAAATGTGCAAGGGGTTTCGTTGGCTAAGATTGCGCTCGTGTTCGCCTTGCTGACACAACCTTCACGACCCACTATCCTCACCCATTACGGTACAGGCGACGGCTTGCTGAGCCAGCATCATGGGGCCTACTGGCACGGCGATAGCTGCGGGTTGCCAGACGTGGTGGATTTGGAAAGCTACGGCGCAGCCGCCCCTCGATGGATACCCTACTGCACTGAGCTACTGGTTTGCCATGAGGATGTGTGTATCATGGCGACGGTGGTAGACCGGCAGCGAGATGATGTGATTGGTGACAAGCTGCACCTCGACCTGTGGCCTGCGGCGGCGCAGGCCCTGGGCATCGTGGAGAAAGGGATAGCGGAAGGAGAGACGTGGATACCTTGAGTACAGCACTCACCTGGCGCTCACTCGGAATTGCCACCATACCCTGCCTTTACCGCTCCAAGAGTCCGGCACTCTGCTGGAAGCCCTACCAGACACGGCTGCCCACAGAGTTTGAGTTGCGAGCATGGTTCGGCCGGCCAGGGTACAACCTGGCGGTGATCACAGGTTGGCAGGGGTTGGTGATTGTGGATTTCGATAGCCCTGCCGCTCTTGTTAGTACACCCCGACTGCCGGGGACTTATCAGGTCGCTACTGCCAGGGGCTTGCATTTTTACTACTACGTCACTGAACCTACTCAGTGCGTGAAGCTGGATGGGATAGACATCAAGGCTGCTGGCGGTTATTGTCTTACTCCACCATCTACTCATCCTAACGGTACACAATACCGCCGACGTTTTTTCGATGCCAAGCACATCAACCACATCAACTCCATCGCCGACATCCTCCCTGAATACCAGCAAGCTATCAGCAGGCCACCACTCCGGCCGCAAGTGAGCACTCTTGACATTCTCGACGCAGCGTGGCTACCCTGCACCAGCACCACCATTGAGGAGGCCAACGATAAGTTGGACTTGGAGCAAATGCTGACTCATGGTACGTATGGTCATCACTACACCTGTCCTTTCCACGACGACGAAGAGCCCAGCTTGAAGGTGTATCCTGATGGTCACTGGTACTGCTTCGGTTGCAACGTCAATGGCCGGGACAAACTCGACCTGTATGCAAGACTCAACAGCTTGACTATCAAGGAGGCGCTATGCACCCTCTGAATGAACTCACTTTGAATGAGCTTGCCGAGCTGTACCTCTCCAAGATACGCAGTGATGTGTTAGACTTGCGGTATCGGGCAGGCAAGTGGTATGTTCGGGTTTCATTGGGCAACGTGATGGGGGTAATCCCTGGCAGTGGACGCCTCGATGCAGCAGACTCATTGAGGAAATGTCTCATAGAATGGGAGGCCAGATGTACCCTTTGAGACCGGCGGAGGACTTGGTAGAGGAGGCAGTCACGGGGATCGACCAGTGGCTGACGAAGTACGCCATCACCAAGCGCGAGAAAAAGTATCACTCTCTCAGTGTCAGGAGAATCGACGTGTATCACCTGCACGTCATCCTGGCGGAGATCAAGAGATTGAGAAAGCTAGAGGAGGAGCAAACATGACAGAGGTCTATTCTGTACAATGCGTCTGCAGCATACTGGCAGCAGCAAAGCAAAGTGCTGAGTCCATAGAGCAGGCAGCGGACCTCAGCCGAGCTTATCCAACCGGTTTTCTCGCTGGCTACAAGGCCGCCCTCGAAATGCTGACCTTGG
>JAUWXW010000234.1 GCA_030616195.1 Chloroflexota bacterium
GATCTCATCCTCAGTGGTGCAGTTAACCCTTACGAATTCAACGTCGATACCCGCCTGTCTCAGCATCTCTCCGTAGTCAGGTATTGGCGATCCAGGCACATATATGACTTGGACTACCTTGAAACTCATTTTTGTTCCCCCGTTTCTTAGACCTCTAAAGTCTTTCCCAGTTCCAGCCCCTGTCTGAAGGCCTCCATATTTCGCTCCAGGATGGCCTTTCTATCTCCGTATGTCCTCTCCATTTCCTTCTCAATGAGCTCAGGAGGAAGCGGCTTAATCACCTCTGTATAGACCCCGAGCAAGATCAAATTGTTGACCAACACGCCACCTATACCCATGGCTATCTCCAGTCCTGACACTGGCAGCAGTCTGAAATCCTTTCTTTCTGGCTTGTCTTTCAACCCGGCGCTCTCCACAATCATAACCCCGTCAGGACGCACCCGGGCCTCGAAGGCTTTGAGCTGAGAGCTATCCAAGAGCATTACTGTTTGAGCCTGGTCTAGTATGGGAGAGGCGATTTCCTGATCAGACAAAACAACGGTGCACTCAGAAGGTCCACCCCGCCTGGCCTCTCCATAGGTTGGCATCCAGGAGATATGTTTGTACCTTCGAAGGGCTGCCGAGGCCAGGAGTCGCCCGGCTACGAGTACCCCCATGCCTCCAATTCCGGCGATGATCACTTCAGCCTTTGGCGGTGCCTCTTGTTGCATGACTTTCCTCCTCTCTCAGTCCCGCCGCAATAACTAATCAATAATGTCTACGTTCTTGAATTCGCCCAGGGGAAATTCGGGGATCATGCTCTCCTCTATCCATGTGAGAGATTCCACCGGGCTCAGGTGCCAGTTGGGCGGGCAGGCTGAAAGGACCTCGACAAAGCTGAGACCAACGTGGTCTGACTGCTTCTGAAAAGCAGTCTTGATGTACTTCCTGGTGCGCCGGTAATTGGCTGGTGTATTCAGGGCGCCACGGGCACTGTAGGCCACCCCTTTGAATGTAGCCGCCAGCTCAGCCACATGAACCGGGTATCCTCCCATGACCGCATCCCGGCCATTGGGGGTGGTAGTGGTCGTCTGGCCCATCAGGGTTGTAGGTGCCAACTGGCCGCCGGTGGTCCCATAATTAGCGTTATTGCACATTATAATAGTGATCATCTCGCCTCGGGTCAGGGCGCCAATAAAGGAGCCGGCCCCGATGGCGATGCAATCGCCATCTCCCTGCACGGTATATACGAAGGTTTCAGGGTGGAGACGTTTGAGAGCGGTGGCCATATCAGGGGCTCCGCCATGAGAACCAAGCACCACGTCAACATTGAGCATGGCCACGGCGGAGTTGCAGCCAATACCAGTGACCTCGATGGCGGAGCCATCCAGGTCCAGTTCCTCCAGCACTTCGGCGATAATGCGGCCAATAGTAGGGTGCTGACATCCAGGGCAACCCGGCAGGGGCATTACCAGCGTTCTCTGTGTGGCGGAGATGTTAACCTTTTTGACTGACTTGCTGTTCATAGCAACCTCCGTATCTCCTCAAGGACCCTGCCGGGGAGGATCATGCCGCCGTCGTTGGGAAGGTGACGGCTCAGCAGGCCCAGGAAGTGGATCTCAGTTCGTCCCTGGGCTGCTACCCTGACATCCTCCACCATCTGTCCCAGGCTGTCTTCCACCACCAGGAATTTGCATCCCAGGTCAACCTTGTCCTTGAGTGCCTGATAAGGGAAAGGCCACAAGGTTATTGGCCTGATGAGGCCCACCTTGTGTCCCTCGGCCCGGGCCGTGTTGATCGCCTCCTTGCAAACCCGTGACGGGTATCCATAGGCTACCACCACCAGTTCCGCATCTTCTGATTGATAGGCTTCATACCTGAGTTCCGAGTCGGCCATCTGCTGGTATTTCTGGCCCATGTGTTCCAGCCAGGGCACGTAGTTCACATATCCGCCTGGAGGTGGAGCGCCACTGGGAAAGGAATGGATGAACCGCCGGACGCCGTCCTTCTGCCTGTCCCTTCCTCTCACCGCCCAGTCTTTCTCCGGCAGCGGGCCGAAATCTATAGTGTTCACCTCCATGGTCTCTGCAACTAACCCCAGGATACCGTCTGAGAGCACTACCACTGGATTGCAGTATTTATCAGCCAGGTGGAAGGCCAGCTGTACCAGGTCGTGTATCTCCTGTACTGAGGCCGGAGCAAGGACGATGTTCTTATAACCGCCGCCCCCTCCACTCCTGGTGGCACACAGATAGTCCATCTGGGCATGTCTGACGCTGCCCTGTCCTGGGCCGCCTCGCTGCACCAGCACTATGACGCAAGGTAGTTCAGCAGCAGCCAGGTGAGACATTCCTTCCTGCATCAGTCCCCAGCCAGGGCTGGAGGTGGAGGTCATCACCCTGGAACCGCCGGCAGCACCGCCGTAGAGCATCATTATGGCCCCTGTTTCAGATTGCGACTGGACGAAAGTTTTCCCCCTCTTGGGGAATTCCCTAGAAAACCATTCGGGAATCTCATTCTGGGGAGTTATGGGGTAGCCAAAGAAACCATCGCAGCCGGCGCCTAAAGCCCCCCAGCCCACGGCTTCGTTTCCCTGGATGAGTATTTTTTCTGTCATATAGAACCCCCTTACTGCATATACAAGAATGACACGTCTAGGTAGGCATACGACTGAAACCCAAATACCGATGTCTGAATACTAAGCGATCCCCGAATCCAGTCTGACCTCTAGCTCGATTCGATTGCTTCGGCCTCAACGTATTTGTACACGTCAATGGCAAAATGGGGGCACATCCAGCCACAGATCCCACAGGCATTGCAACTCTCAGGATCGGCGAAAACGGGCAGCAAGTATCCCTGGGGGGTAAACTTGTCCCCAGTTATTACAATGCATCCCTGGCTACAGAACTTTTCGCAGTAACCGCAGCCCAGGCAGTTCGCTTCGTTGATGACTATTTCACCCTTGGGCATCGTTCCTTCCTCCGGTAGTAGCTTTGCTGCAAAAGGGTATACCCGTGATCTGAACTACATCAATTCTGGCAACGATCATCCCCGGTCAATCACCCGATATTAAGCCTTTTCAGGTCAGTGAGCATATTCTATGCTCTCAGTGGTTTTTTCTCAACAGCCAAAGCGTTTACTGATGTAGCTAACCGTTGTGCCAGAACAAAAACCTGAGGGGCTTTTGAAGCCCCTCAGGTTATGGGGTCTACCCTCCTTGCCTCGATATTCGCGTCCAGTAAACCACTGCATTTCTACTTTGTCAACTGGAAGTGTGTCACCCAAAATACAGGAATCCCCCGA
>JAUWXW010000095.1 GCA_030616195.1 Chloroflexota bacterium
CCTGGATTCCCGCTTGCGCGGGAATGACAACCTGGCGAACACTGGGCCCTTTGTCGATTTGGCGGAGCGCGTCGAACCAGGCTCGCCAGGCATGAAGGATATGACGCTTATTTGTGGGTGTCAGTCGCCTCAGGCGACTGACCCGGTTTTCCCAACAGCCAGGACTGCCGGAGAAACCGCCCATCCTGATTTGCCTCTTTTGTCCGTCCTAGCGCCCGACGAGAGACACACCCGGTCGGCCTCCGACGGGCCCCGTCAGGTCAGGTCTCCATAGGTCTCCTGAGGCGACCCTGGCGGCCGACTCGCCGTGGCGAGGACCTGACAGGCACCTACCATGGAGACCTGCCCTATGCCTGAGGGATTTCAATCGTTGATCCTGGGGCGAGCCTGTCAATGGACATTCCAAGGAAGTTTGGGTAATCTATTACCATGGTTGTGGAACACTATCTATGATCCCCTTACACTTCAGGTTCAAGAGACGATAGAATGTTTGTGATCACCAAGGAGAAGATCGAGGCGCTGAAAGAGAGGCTGAGCGACTCTGGCGAAGCCAGCCAGTGTTTGGAAGATGTGAGGAAAATGCTGGAAATCAAACAGGCGCTGCTGTGGCGGGCGGACGTGGGCACGTGCTGTGCCGGCCCTGGTTTGCCGGCTCGCCTGTTTGGCGAGGTTCAGCTCCTGGAGGCGACATTGCAGGCTCTGGAGGAGGGAGATAACACCAGGGCAGCCCTGCTGTTCGAAGACTTCGCCTCCCAGGCAAAGGACACCTAAACCCATTCTGAAGAGGTGGCTGAAATGCCCAACGCGATTATAGTGGCAGATATGGTGAGGGGCTTCCTCGAGGAGGGCAATCCTCTCTACTGTGGTGAAGCCGCCCGCCGCATCATCCCCAGTATCCAGCGGCTGCTGGAACAGGAAATAGCCCGGGGTTCAAAGGTCTTCTACCTTAATGACCATCACGAGCCAGATGACCAGGAGTTCAAAACGTTTCCTCCCCACTGTGTAGCCGGCACGTCAGAAACAGAGCTCATCCCTGAGGTTGCCCAGTACCCAGGGGAGATAATACCCAAGACCCGCTACAGTGCTTTCTTTGACACCTCTCTGGAGGAGAAGCTACAAGCGCTTCACCCCGAAAAGCTGATCGTCTGTGGCGTGTGCGCCGACATCTGCGTGCTGCATACTGTGTCTGACGCCCGCAATCGAGACTATGAAGTAGAAGTGCCTGTCGATTGCGTTGCCTCTTTCGACCTGTCTGCCCATAACTCTGCCCTGAAGCACATGGAGAACGTCCTGGGAGCAAGGTTGACCAGAGTCTCAGAGCCAGAGATACCTACCCCCAAATTTGAGACACCTGCTTCCATCTTATCTGGAGAGACCGCCGATATATACTTTGTCAGAGCGGTAGATATCCTGAAGCGTGAAGGCATCAATCCAGTGGCCACCATGGAGGTCTTTCCCAGCAGGCCCGGAATCCTCTGTGGCATGCAGGAGGTTCTTGCTCTGCTGGATAGGGTGTTGCCCCAGGATAACAGGGAGGTTTGGGCCCTTTCTGAAGGGGATTCCATTGAGAGAAAGGAGGTAGTCTTGAGGATAACCGCTCCCTACCAGAGCTACGGGGCGTACGAGACTGCCTATCTGGGTATGCTGGCACAGTGTACTGGTTGGGCAACAGCAACACGGCAATGTGTTGAAGCAGCCCAAGGGATCCCAATCATCAGCTTTGGCGTTCGCCATATACACCCTGTAATGGCTGGGGTGCTGGACTATGCCACTATCGTAGGTGGCTGTGCCGGCTGTTCCAGCATTGCCGGAGCCAAGCTCGCTGGCATTGCTCCTACCGGTACCATACCCCACGCGTTGATTATAGTTATGGGCGATACGGCGGCTGCCACCCTCGCCTTTGACAGACACATGCCTGCGGAAGTAACTCGTGTTGCCCTGGTAGATACCTTTAAGGACGAACCGGAAGAGAGTGTCATCGTAGCCAAGGCAATGCAGGGTCGGCTTCAGGCGGTAAGGTTGGATACCCCGTCTGAGCGGGGGGGAGTCACGGCTGACCTGGTCAAGGAGACCAGGGCCAGACTTGACCTGGCTGGTTTTCAAGAGGTAAAAATATTTGTCAGCGGCGGAATTGACCCCGAGCGCATTAAGTACTTTATCGAGAACCGAGCCCCCGTTGATGCCTTCGGGGTGGGAAGCTACATCAGCGGAGTCAAACCCATTGACTTCACTGCTGATCTCCACGAGGTAGAGGGCAGGCCTGTTGCCAAGCGGGGCAGAATCCCCGGAATCACGCCCAACCCTCGCCTGAAGCGAGTCATGTGACGAGGTGTCATGATGTTGCATCAAAGGTCGGGCTTCTGCAATAGCTGTTCCTTCGGACTCCCTCTGCATCTGACTTCATTCTCTCCAATGGTTCTCCGGAGGAGAGCTACATAATATGAAAGCTGAGAGAGCAAAAAGAAGACCTGGAACCGGGATTGAGGCAAGCGCCAAGGGAGACCAGGGAGCTGGACCGGGGGCAAAGGCGCCTCCAGAGGCGGTGGAATTAGCCAAGAAAATTGTAGAGGCAGCCGCAGACAAGCAGGCCTCCAATGTAGTGCTGCTGGATACCAGGGGCGTCTGCTCCTTCGCCGACTACTTCGTTATTTGCAGCGGCGAGAGTGATCGCCAGATAGAGGCCATCCGCCAGGCTATTGCTGAGGTGCTGAAAAAAGAGGCCGTTGTCCCCCATCATCTTGAGGGCGATAGCCGTTCAGGATGGATGCTGCTCGACTTGGGGGCTATTGTCATCCATATGTTCGCTCCCTTCGAGAGAGAATACTACCAGCTGGAAAAGCTGTGGAGTAAGGCCCCCATTGTGGTCAAGATTATGTAAACCTTCCAGGTGAAATGGCTGAAAACTTACTCCAGTCAATGCTATGTGAGGAACTCCCCGGGTCTCGGGTGCGCTGCCATGTTTGCCAATGGCGGTGTGTTATTGGGCCTGACAAACTCGGGCTGTGTAAGACGCGTCAAAACAGGGACGGGAAACTTTACGTCCTGAACTATGCCGAGGTATCCTCAGCAGGCGCCGATCCCATCGAGAAAAAGCCCCTGTTTCACTTCTACCCTGGGAGTCAGGTTTTCTCCTTGGGCGGTTGGGGGTGTAATTTCCACTGCCAGCACTGCCAGAACTGGCAGATTTCCTGTACTGGGCCGCCTTCTGGTCCCGGCACTCAACGGATCCCTCCCCAGACTGCCATCGAGTTGACCAGGGGCTACAATTGTGGTGGCATCGCCTGGACTTATAATGAGCCGGCTATCTGGTTCGAATATACCCTGGATTCGGCTAAGCTGGCGAAGGAAAACAACCTGTATACTGTTTATGTAACCAACGGCTATCTCACCCCGGAGGCACTGGACATCATCGGCCCTTTCCTTGATGCCTGGAGGGTGGATATCAAAGGCTTCTCCGACGACTTCTATCGTCGCTTAGCCAAGGTATCCAAATGGCGGGGTATCCTCGAGGTTGCCAAGCGGGCCAAAGAGAAGTGGGGGATGCATGTGGAAGTGGTTACCAACATCATCCCTACGATGAATGACGATGAACAGCAGTTGAGGGGAATAGCCACCTGGATCAGGGATGAGCTGGGGAACTTGACGCCGTGGCACGTCACCCGCTTTTATCCCCAATACCGGATGGATCATTTGCCACCCACTCCTGTAGCCAGCCTGGAACGGGCCCTGGCTATTGGACAGGAGGAAGGGTTACATTTCGTCTATGCGGGCAATGTCCCCGGCCACAGAGGGGAGAACACCCTCTGCTACTCCTGTGGCAAGCTAGTCATAAAGCGGCTGGGCTATGAGACCGAGTTGTTAGGTCTGGATGGTTCCAGATGCAGGTTTTGCGGTGCTGAGCTCAATGTAAGGAGCAATACAGTTCAAGGGAGGGCATAAATGGGACCCGCTGATGACAGAGCGAAAGAGAAAATGCATCCCTTAGTTCGCCTGGCCAGGGAGACAGTGGAAAGCTATGTCAGGCAAAGGAAGACCCCCGAACCCAAAGAACTGACTCCGGAGATGAAGGAGCGGGCCGGTGTTTTTGTGTCTATTAAGAAGTTGGGGATGCTCAGGGGCTGCATTGGTACCTTTGAGCCCACCAGGCCAAATGTGGCTGACGAGACTATTTCCAATGCTATAAGCTCAGCCACTAGCGACCCTCGCTTTCCCCCAGTGGATGCCGCTGAACTTGACCAGCTCAGCTACAGCGTGGACGTTCTCACCAAGCCCGAACCGGTAGAAGATGTGAGCCAGCTCGACCCTAGCAGGTATGGGGTTATTGTAGAGAGTAGAGGGCGAAGAGGACTTCTCTTGCCTGACCTGGAAGGGGTAAACACGGTGGAAGAGCAAATCGCCATTTGCCGTCAAAAGGCAGGCATTCTACCGCATGAGCCTATCAAACTGCACCGCTTCGAGGTCAGGAGATATTCCTCATCGGAAAAGTAAAGGCACCCTTGAGGCATGAAGGAAGGAATTCCTTCATGCCTTGCGCAGAGGAGGGCAGGTCAGTCGCCTCAGGCGACTGACACCCACCCATAGGTATTCCCAAGGATAGGGCATGGTAAATAGGAGGCCATCCTAAGGGCAGGAAGAGGTGTCCGGTTCCGTCTTGCGCCAGGTCCAGCGCGTATTCATAGAGAACCTCCAGGCAAGGGCAAGGGCAATACCAGCTAGGTTGGAAATGAGATGGTGGATCCCAGCAAATTCGGTCAAAGCCGCCAGTACCCCCATGTTAATAAGAAGGCCACTTATGCTCACCAGGTGAAACTTCCAAATCCGGGTCAACATTGACCCTCCCCTTCTATCCCTGAAGGTCCACAGTTCGTGCCAGGTGAAGTTGTTCACTACCGAGGCTTCGATGGCAATGGCAGAAGAGAGGTAAAGCAAGATGCCAGCAACATCATGCAGCAACCAAAGCAGGCCTTCGTTTATAATGACGCCACTCGCCCCCACAATACAGAACTTTATGAGCCTCCTTGTCTCTCTTCCCCGCATTACCAGGGACGGAAAACGCTTCAAGTACCCTACCTGATCCTCAAACTTGACACTCGTTTCGCCCCAGACTCTCTCTTCCCCGGTATAAGGCACTTCGCATATCACATTAGCCCTTCCCCTTGTCAGGACCTCCGGAAGGATCTTGTGGCTGGTAGAATTAAGCTCAATACCATCTATTACTTCTCGCCTGATCATAAACAGGCCTGATGTGGGATCTTTTACCTTCCTGATAGAGGGCAGGAGCAAAAGGGCTAGCATTCTAATGCCCCTGGATATAACCCTCCGCTTCCTGCTCCAATCTTCAATGCCGCCACCCGGGATATACCGGCTGGCAATAGCTATGTCAGCTCCATCCTCCAGGGCTTTTAGAAGCTGGGGGATTTTCTCTGCTGAATGATGCAGGTCCGCCTCTATGACGCCGATAACTTCTCCCCTGGCCTGATTTAGCCCGGCTACCAAGGCCGAGCCCCCTTTGCCATCGCAGCAGACTACTTTGATGGGGTACTTGTGGGAAAGGCTTTCGGCGATCTTCGCTGCCCTGTCAGTACCACCTTCAGCCACCAGGATTAGCTCGTACTCAAAGCCTTCTAAAGCTCTGTCAACGCGCTCCGCCAGCCTGGAGATATCCTCCCTTGCGTTATGAGCAGTAGCCACCAGGGAAATCATAGGTGAAAACAAATCTCTTATCCCTTTCAACGCCTAAGAATAGTCTTGAATAATCAGCAATGTCAACAGAAGGAGCAACCCAGTGCTGGGAGCAATCGCTCTCTCGAACAAATTGACTCGGCACCCCAGAGGCAACTATAATCCTAAACAGTCTTATGGTTAACGCTAAATCGAAGGGGGTACAGCTTTGCCGCTAGAGACGATAGAGGTGCCTTTAGCCGGAAAGATAATAGACGTAAAGGTCAGTGTCGGAGATCGCGTTCAGGAAGGGGATGTCATCTGTATACTGGAATCAATGAAGATGGAGAACCCCATATTGTCTCCAGTATCGGGTGTAGTTAAGGAAATTCAAGTTTCTCCGGATCAAGTGGTCAAGGTGGGGGGAGTAATAGCTGTTATCGAGTATTGAAGATCATCTGCTTTACCTGTTCTATGCTAAGTACCCTGCGATACATATAAACCAGCAGGAAGCAGGGTACTTATTTTATCGCCTCGCCGAGTGAAGACAGGGGGACTTCGGATTTGTTGTTACTGCTACAATCGAGATGATATAATTCCCCCGTTGAACTCTGGCCGGGCCGAGTTGGCTCTATGGTAACCGAAGATAGATGATAGTTGCAGTTGTCGGAGGTGGTCGGTGCTCTGCCGAGGAGGCAAAGCTTGCCGAGGCAGTGGGACAGGGATTGGCCAGGCGCGGAGTCATCCTGGTATGTGGTGGTCTGGGTGGGGTTATGGACGCAGCCTGCAAAGGGGCTAAATCAGCAGGAGGGACGACCATAGGCATTTTGCCTGGCGACAGCCGTCACGCGGCTAATCCCCACGTAGATATACCTATAGTCACCAGCTTGGGTTATGCGCGCAACGTCATCGTGGTTAAATCGGCCCAGGCAGTGATTGCCGTTGGTGGCAGCTATGGCACCCTCTCTGAGATT
>JAUWXW010000037.1 GCA_030616195.1 Chloroflexota bacterium
CGGTAGCGGACCCTCAACCCCTCCTCCTCGGGCTCGAGGTGAATATCAGAAGCCCTGTCCCTTATCGCTTGCATGATGAGGAGATCAATAGCCCGAACAACAGGAGCTTGAGCAATGGCGTCAGCCGAGAGCCTGGTTTCAGATAATCCGTGTACCACTGACCGAGTGGGGATCGAAGCGAGTTGCTTTTCAATCTCGCTGCCTGATCGATAATTACGATCAATCGCCTCTTGAATATCTGCGGGAATGCCCAGCACCGGCTCAATTCTCTTCTTGACAACGAGTGCCAGGTCGTCGATGGCGTCAATGTCTGCCGGGTCTTCCATGGCGATTACCAGCACACCATCGGTTGCGTCCAGTGGCACCACGTTATATTTCCTGGCTACCGACTCGGAAATCATCTCCACTGCCCTGGGGTCAAATTGCTGCTTCTTGAGGTTAACAAAGGGGATGTTCAATCGAAGGCTGAGAAACATTGCCAGTTGTTGATGGTTGATCAGTCCCTGTTCTATCAGGATGTGTTCTACTTTTCGACCGTCCCTCAGGGCAACAGCCGACGCGTCGCGCAACTGAGCCTCGGTAACCAGCTCTGCCTCTACCAGCATCTCACCGACACTGCTCTTTCGTGCTCCGGTGCCTCTAGACACGCTCATTTCTCAGCCTTCTTCAGGTTAACATATTGAATGATTAAACATCAATATAGAAAGGAACAAGTGTTCTTGGAGATAATCCATGACTGGCTACTTTCGAGTTCTCAGGGGTATGGTGATTTTCCTGAGATCTTTCTCATGTCCAGCCGCTGCCTTCTTGAGGAAACCCTGCTTTTCAGGAGTGAGTGGAGCTATCTCCACGCCCGGTATCCCAGTCAGTATAGACACCAGGGCTGCTGGCTCCTCCAGAAGGACTGTTATGGTGGTGCCCTTGTCATAGGAGCCCAGCGTTCGCAGGATCTTCACTTCGGGGATTTCCTGCAGGCTACCCAGGATCCTGGACATTACGGATAATTCCACGGGCGGAACCAAGTTTATCTCAATCTCGCCCTGAAGGTCGCCCATATAGGCAGCCGGGAGTTCCACTTTTGGTTCCGGGGCGGCAAGTTTGGGCTCCGCCTCCTCTGCGGGGTGTTCCTCGGTTACCGTCTGTGGAGGGCGCTCTTCACCTCCTGCGCCTATCTCCCCAGCCACCGGTGGCGGGGGAGGGGGCTCAGCGACCACTTTTTCCTCTGAAGGTACCTCCCTGACGATGTCTTCCTTCGAAGAAACCTCAAAAAAGACCTCTTCTTCCTTTGCAACTAACACCTCTTCGGGTATTTCAATCTTCACCCCAGCAAGCGAAGCGGCTTTGGCCATCTCCGCGGCGAGGACAGAGGGCACGGCTTCATATGCCTCTAGTTCCAGGGCCTCTCTCCGCCACAGTTCTACAATTTTACCCTTCCACTTGGCCTCCACGTCATGCCCGTCGGCCAGCAAGTCCCGCAGAGCGGAAAGGATCTGGTCGTAAACCTTGATGAACTGCCCCTTGAGGTCGTTCTCTATTGCCGCCCTGGCCCTGATAAGAAATAGCTGAGCCCGCTGTTTAGCCTCTGTCTCAATGGAATGAGCCTTCCTGTGTGTCCCGTCAAGGATGTCATCCGCTTCCCTCCGGGTCACGTCTTGAGCTGTCTTCTTTGCCACTGCTATCATTTCCTGGGCTCTTTGATTCGCCCGGGCAACAGTGGCAGTCGCATTTGCCTCAGCCTCCTCTTTTGCCCTGGCCTTAGTCTCTGCTGCTAACTTGTCACCCTCTATAGCTGCCTTTTCAGAGAGTGTCCCCAGCGAAAGAAAGTGCTCTTGTCTCTCGACCAAGGCTCTATATTTGGCCATCAATTCGCCGACAAACCTGACTATCTGCTCCTCATCCAGTCCTCCCTTGACGATATCTATCTCCTGTCCCCACAATCGCCTCGTTCTATTCTGCATGGCACCTCCCTTCGGGTGAGCTAAACACTGCCTTGTAGCATTTGCCTGTTGCCTGCTTGGATCAAGACCTCGCTACCTATGCTCCTACTCCTCCCCCTCTTCAACCTCTTCAGCCATTTCAGCCTCAGCTCCACCCTCTGTCACAGCTAGCGGGGGGGTTCTCGCTATCTCCGCGCTAAGAGCCGAGCGCCCTGCCTCATATCCCTCTAACTCAAATCTCTCCCTCTTGCGCAGTTGCCCGGTCCTGTCCTTCCATTCCAGCTCAAGTCGGTTACCCTCGCCCAGCACGTTTACTAAGGCAGAGATAAGTCTGTAGTAAGCCTCTTTGACCTCCTCCCTGAGATCGCCCTCTATTGACTCCCTGCTCCTGATAAGGAATAGTTGACCTTGCTGCTTAGCCTGTAACTCAATGATGGCAGCCTTTCTAAGAGCCGCCTGGAGGATACCCTGCACTTCCTGCTGGGTCGCTTCTTGGGCTGCCTTCTTGGCCTCCGCCATCATTTCTTGGGTTCTCTGGTTAGCTTCGGCAGTAATCCTTGCTGCTTCTGCTTCGGCCTCACTCCTTGCCCTTGCCTTGATGCCTGCTGCTGTTTTGTCAGCCTCTATGGCCGCCCTTTCAGTGAGTGACCCGAGGGAAAGAAAGTTCTTCTGTTGCTCCTCTAAGGCCCTGCATTTGCTCATCAAGTTGTCTACAAACCCAACTACCTGCTCCTCAGATAGTCCTTCATCCACAATGTCGAACTCCTGCCCCCACAGTGGCTTCTTCGCCGGTTTCACCCCGAGTGCCTCTGGGCGAGTGAAAAGCTGCTGTGCCTCTTCTGCCGGCGGGGCAAATCGCTCCACGTCTTCCGCGGGGCGAGCAGGCTGCTGCCGTGTGGCTTCAGCAGGACCGGTTGGTTTAGATGCTCCCAGCCGGGGAGTTAAGAACTCCTTCACTGAACGGAACGCTCGCTTCCAGAACGGATCCTTGTTATCCATTTTCCTCCTCTTTTGCTGGGACGGATATCTTTCTTATCGGATAGATACGTAGGTCAGCGCTATTCGATTCTCCTAGTAACACGACCATATAACAAGTAACACAATTTGTCAACTGCTCAGACAATGAATATGGGGAGCCAAAAGGCTCAAGGCAGAGGTATGCTTCGTACATGAACTGAGGAACCTAGGTGTCAATTGTCGACTGACTGCGGTAACCCTGTAAGCGGCAGGCTATATGCGCTCAGGGTGAGGCATAGGCTGTAACACGGGGGTATTGAATGTTTCACCGCTCATGTTCTATAATGCGCACAGGGGCAAGACATGAGAAAGCCTGTGGTGGCTGGTTCTTGGTATGCCGGCTCAGCGGAAGGGCTGCGTCGGCAGATTGAAGGTTGCTTCCAACATCCCCTGGGGCCGGGGGCGCTTCCCGGCGAGCCCAAGACAAAGGAAAGACGCACCCTGGGGTTGGTTAGCCCTCACGCCGGGTACCCGTACTCCGGACCTGTAGCGTCTCACGGCTTCCTCCATCTAGCCTCAGAGCCTAAGCCCCAGACAGTGGTCGTTTTGGGTCCTAGTCATACCGGGCTGGGTGCCACAGTGGCTGTCAGCGAAGAGGACAGGTGGCAGACGCCTCTTGGTGATATTGAGTTAGACAGCGGAGTAGGAGAGGCGATCGTTTCTGCTTCACGTTGGGCCGAATGGGATGACCTTGGCCATGCTCGGGAACATTCCGTCGAGCTTCAGTTACCTTTCCTGCAGTACATTTACGATGCCGGATTTCGGGTTGTTCTCATCACTATGCTCAGGCAGAGTTTAGAGGTTAGCCAGGACCTAGGGAAGGCCATTGCTACTGCTTTGAAGGGGAAGGATGGGATAGTAATTGCCAGCTCTGATTTCACTCATTACGAACCACGCTCACTAGCAAGCAAGAAAGACCACCTGGCCATAGAGGCAATCCTTGCTCTGGACCCGAAGCGGTTGGCTGAAGTGGTAGATAGCCATGATATCAGCATGTGCGGCCCCGGACCAGTGATGACGATGATCACTGCCTGCAAACAGCTAGGAGCAACCCAGGCTCGCCTGTTGCGTTACGCCGACTCAGGGGATATAACCGGCGATTCCCACGTGGTGGGCTATGCCTCTTTGGCAGTATCCTCCTGACCGGCAGCTTCTTCGGCGGTCTCGGCCGGTTCTGGAGATTCTTCAGCAGTCTCCGCCTCGGCCACAACTTCTTCGGCGGCCTCTGCCTCAGCCACAACTTCTTCAGCGGCCTCTGCCTTCTCCACAGCTTCTTCAGCGACCTCAACGGCAAGCGTGATCAGAAGATCCCCCTCGCTGAGCGCTACTTCATGGCGCGTCAAGCACGCCTCGGCCTTGGCCGGGCCGCTGAGTCTGTTCCCCTCATAGTCGAAGGTCGACTGGCCGAGACTGGAGCAGCGCAACACAGGTTGCCCGGGATCAGGACCAGGCACCGGATCAAGCCTACGGTGTAGCCAGTGTGTACAGCGGTTGGTGAAGGCAAGGTATTGGTCATTCTCGGTTCTGACCAGGAGGATGGACTTGCGAAGCCCCTTGCCCTTAAGAAAGACGCCCTTTCCGGCTTCGGCCAGTTCAGGCATCTCGCTGAGTTTTACTCGGACCTGGTTCTCCTCAAGGCTCCACAGTTCGGATGGCAGGGCTTTTGTTTCGCAAACACCAAATAATCTCTTGAAGAAATTGCAAATGCTGCGCATATTTTCCCTCCTTTCTGGAATTATCTCAATATGGCTGGGCCATATTATTACCCAGGGTTTGGAAGATAAGTGGCAATATGCGTATGACTTTTTCCACTGCGTATTAACAGCTCAATAATATAGGCCTTGTTTATGATCTGTCAAGGCCTTTGTGTTTGTGCGCCAGGAAATTGTTGGCAGGGTGGAGCATTAGAGTAAGTCCCTTCTCAGCTCAATGATGCGGTCACGCAGTAGGGCTGCCTTTTCAAACTCCAGGTTTCTGGCAGCGGTCTTCATCTGAGATTCTAGCTCCTTGATCAGACGGGCCACTTCATCCTTCGAGGCGGGCGTAGCTGTGGTGTAGGGAGCACGGGGCTCAGCTATGGCTTTTACCCGATCGGTTATATCCTTTATTGCTTTTCTTATGCCCTGAGGGGTGATGCCCTTTTCTCGGTTGTAAGCTTCCTGGACTCTGCGACGCCGATAGGTCTCGTCAATGGCAGCCTTCATTGATTTGGTGATGCGGTCGGCATACATGATGACATGACCATCAACGTGGCGGGCGGCACGCCCCATGGTTTGAACCAGGGCTCCTTCTGACCTCAGGTAGCCCTCTTTATCAGCGTCAAGTATAGCTACCAGACTCACCTCGGGCAGGTCAAGGCCCTCTCGAAGGAGATTTATGCCGACAACCACGTCGTACACGCCAAGGCGAAGATCGCGCAGAATCTCCACCCTGTTCAGTGTGTCTATCTCAGAATGAAGGTAATGCGTCCTTACCCCCATTTCCCTCAGATATTCGGCAAGCTCTTCTGCCATTCGCTTGGTCAAGGTGGTCACCAGGCAACGTTCGCCGCGGTCGACCCGACTCTTAATCTGGTCCAGAAGGTCATCAATCTGCCCTTTGGTAGGTTTGACCTCAATGGTAGGCTCGAGTAAACCGGTGGGGCGGACAAGCTGCTCTGCCACTTGCTGGCTATGCTCATATTCATACGGTGCCGGTGTCGCTGACACGTAGATAGCCTGGTTGGCCCGCTGATCAAATTCGTCGAAGTTCAGAGGGCGATTGTCCAGGGCTGAGGGAAGGCGGAAGCCGTGCTCTACCAGGGTCTCCTTGCGACTCCGATCGCCATGATACATGCCTCTGATCTGGGGCAGGGTCATGTGTGATTCGTCGATAAGCACCAGGAAGTCGTCGGGGAAATAGTCGAGGAGTGTCCAGGGGGGGCTGCCAGGAGGGCGGCGTGACAGGTGGCGCGAGTAATTCTCTACTCCGGTGCAGTAGCCCGCTTCCTGAAGCATCTCGATATCATAGTTGGTGCGGGCCTCCAGCCTTTGTGCCTCCAGGAGTTTCCCCTGGCCTCTAAGCTCCTTCAGCCTTTCCTCCAGTTCGACCCGAATGTCGGCTATAGCGGCCGTTAGCTTATCGTGGGAAGTAACGAAGTGCTTTGCCGGGTAAATATCTATCTGCTCACGCTCTGCCAGCAGTTCGCCCGTTAGCGGGTCGATCTCCACTATGCGCTCAATTTCGTCACCCCAAAACTGAATACGCACTGCCCTCTCTTCGTAAGCAGGCTGGATCTCCAGGGTGTCTCCGCGGATGCGGAATCTGCCTCGGGTGAAATCGACGTCATTCCGCTGATACTGCATGTCCACCAACTGGCGCACTATCTTGTTTCGATTACGTTTCTCACCTTTAGCCAGGCTGACCACAAAGTTGTGGTACTCCTCTGGCGAGCCCAGCCCGTAGATGCAGGAGACCGAAGCCACTATTACCACGTCTCTTCTCTCAAAAAGGGCGCGGGTGGCAGCGTGACGCAGCTTGTCGATTTCCTCGTTTATATCGGTCTCTTTCTCTATGTACGTGTCCGTTTGGGGGATGTAAGCTTCAGGCTGATAGTAGTCGTAGTAGCTGACGAAGTACTCTACAGCATTGTTGGGGAAGAACTCCTTGAACTCAGTGCATAACTGGGCAGCTAAAGTCTTGTTATGGCAGATGACCAGGGTGGGCTGTTGCGCCCGCTCGATGATATTAGCCATGGTAAAGGTCTTGCCGCTTCCGGTTACTCCCAGGAGGGTCTGGCGTCTATAACCCCGGGCTAGCCCCTCCGCTAGCTCCTCTACAGCCTGCGGCTGGTCACCGGTGGGCCTGAAATCAGAGATGATTTTGAATTGAGACATACAGTTAGCGCTCCCGTGTCATTATCGACCTTAGCCCCGATCCGTGGGCGGAAAACAGTTGCTGATCTTTGGAGATTGCACGGTAGATCATTCCCATATCTATCTTAGAGGCTGCTTTGCCGCCACGCAAGTCGGCAACCTTGCCATAATACGTGGAGTCGCGGATTCGCTCGGATCATGCTAGGTAATTCTGATCAGAGCGGCCTTTTTGCTGGCACACCGGTACGGCGGGGGTAGCGCTGTGGGGTGGGGGATACCTTCTCTACGATGACCAGAGAGCGCTGCTCCAGCAATTCCAAGTCTATTTTCCTAACCTCTTTCACCTTGCCGCCAAGGATGTCTATCGCCCTGGCGACTCGACTCAGTTCTTCCTCAATTGCCCCCTTTTTCTGGGCGATAGCTAGGCCACCCTGGCGGCAGAAGGGTAGAGTCAACTCAACCACAGTGGGGAGCCTGGTCACCGCGCGGGAGACTACCATGTCAAACTTCTCGCGGTAGTCTGGATCGTGGGCGAACTCCTCAGCCCGGCCGGTCAAGATGTTGACATAATCCAGCCCCAGTCTGTCAGTGACATGCTTCAGGAAAGCCGTTTTCTTGGCCACAGAATCCAGGAGTGCCAATCTTATTTCCGGAAGGAATATCTTAAGCGGGAGCCCTGGCATTCCCGCTCCTGTTCCGACATCCATCAGGGTAAATTCCCCCTTTGCCCAGGGTGCGTCCTGTAGAGCTGGTACCAGGGTCAGTGAGTCCAGAAAATGCTTCAGTTGTACTTCCTGGTAGTCAGTGATGGCAGTCAGGTTGATCTTCTTGTTCCACTTCACCAGTTCTTCATAGTAGAGCTGGAACTGCTGAGTTTGCTTCGGGGTAAGCACCAGCCCTAGCTGCTTAGCTCCCTGAGTGAGCGTTTCTAACATTGCGGGCTCTCACCTTTCCTTGGTTTCAATTCAGATGTGGTATGAAACGTTGTAATACAGGGTGTCCAGATTGTCAACACTTGCGGGTCTAGGCTTATCGGGCTTGATTCGGATTCAATAGATAACTTTCTCGGCTTCAAGTCGGGCGATCTCTTCTTCAGACATGCCCAGGAGATCTCTCAACACGTAGCTATTGTGCTCTCCAAGCAAGGGTGAGCGGAAGCGGATCTCGGTTGGGTTTTCAGATAGTCTCCAGGCTGAATTGGCAATGAAGTCTACGCCGGTGGCGGGGTGCTCGACTTCAAGATAAGTCTGCCTCTCCTGCAGGTGGGGATCGAAGAACCTTCCCTCGGTATCCAGGCATGGTGCCGCCGCTACTCCGAACTTCTGGAGAGTCTCTGTAACCTCATAGTAAGTGTAGTTGGCAGTCCACTCGGAGATAAGCTTATCCAGGTCCTCCTGGTTTCTGAGACGGCTATATTTGTCGGCAAACCTCTCATCCTTTGTCCAGGAGGGATTGCCCATAGCTTCACAGAAGTTCTTCCACTCCTCCTCGGTCTTGACGCCGATAGAGACCCACTTGTCTTCTTCTTTGCAGCGGTAGTTATTATGGGGGCACATGGTGGGGTAGCGATTGCCCTGTGTTCCCAGAACCGTCCCGTTCATAGTGTATTCCATGATAGCTTCGCCTGCTATGCTGATCACTGCTTCCAACTGCGCCATGTCGACAAACTGGCCCTTGCCTGTTCTCTTGCGGTAGTACAGGGCAGATAGGGCGGCGAAGGCTCCGTGAAGGGCGCTGTTCACATCGGCATAGGCCTGCTGTAGTCCTAACACGCGTTCGCCGTAGTAGCCCACCAGGCCGTCAACTCCAGCGAGCCCCGTTAGAGAGGGTCCATACGTTTGGGCATCCCGCAGAGGGCCGTAATGTCCGGCAGCGGGCAAAGAGATCATGATGATGCCGGGGTTTACCTCTGTCAAGGATTGATAGTCCAGGCCATGCTGCTTCAGTACCTTGGGAGAGAAGTTTTCCACCACTATGTCACTTATTTTGATCAGATTCTTAAGCAAAGGTATGGCCTGGGGTTGGGCCATGTCTATAGCAACACTCAACTGATTACGGACACCACTATGGAACCAGGGGTCTCTGTCCGGGTCTCTATCCAGATTGTCCGGGCTGAGCCTCATGGAGTCTATACGGCTCCTCGTCTCTATCTTTATCACCTCAGCCCCCAGGTCACCCAGCATAGTGGCCAGGTAGGGGCCGGCGAATACCCAGCCGAAGTTTATCACCCGGTAACCCTGGAGAGGATGCTGCCCTGCCGCGCTCAAATAACTCCTCCTGTGCGGAGCTCTGCCAGCTCCTGTTTGCGGTATCCCAGCCGCTCACAGTAAATCTCCTCGTTGTGCTGTCCCAGGAGGGGGGCAGGTCTTTCTATTGCCCAGGGCGTTTCAGAGAACTTGCCGGGGGCGCCGGGATATTTAAAGGCGCCTGCAGCCGGATGGTCCACCTCGACAAAATACTCCCGGGTTTTGAGATGTGCGTCGTTTATCACTTCTTCCACATTCTTTACCGGAGCGAAGGGGACTCTCTTCTCCAGACAGAGTTCATATATCTCCTGTTTAGTATGTGACATCAGCCAGGGTGCCAGCAGACCATCCATCTCGTCAGCGTATTTCAGGCTTAGCTCACGGCGGTCCTGGAACCTGGGTTCGTTGGCATACCACTCCGGCACCTTTCCATTGCCCATCAGCTCCAGGAATCTCTTCCACTGGTCGCCTTGAATAGCAATCATGCTCATAAAGCCGTCTTTACAGGGGAGGATGGTATAGGGATAGACTCCCGGGGTACGATGCCCCCATCTCATTCTCTTCATGCTATGCATTATGAAAGACGTTTCCTGATTCCCGGTGTGGAGGGTAGCCCAGACCTGGGCCTCTGAGATATCGACCTGTTGTCCTTTTCCGCTCAACTCTCGGGCGAACAAGGCTGCCATGGCGGCTGTTGCGCCGGCTGCGCCGCTTTGATAGTGTCCCAGGCATAGCGGAGGAGTCAAGGGCTCGCGGCCCGGCTCGCCGGCGCAGACGCTCTGCCCCCCGAGAGCGCTGGAGTTGATGGCGTAACCCTTGTAGTCCTTGTAAGGCCCGGTCTGTCCAAAGGCGGTGATGGATACCATGACCAGCGCAGGATTCACCTTTTGAGCATTGGG
>JAUWXW010000089.1 GCA_030616195.1 Chloroflexota bacterium
CGGTCATCGTGGTACCTCCTTTCCACTAATTCTCATAGATGAATTCTAGTTCAGTGATGAGCCGCTGTATGCGACTTTTGTCACGGGCGGGAAAAAGAACCGAGGAATAGTGCCGCCGAATTGCCGCTGAGCCATGTGGAACAGCGTCCCGGGCTATACTATGCCTCTCAGCTCTCGTTCTACAACCTCCCTAACCGAAAATGGCGGCTCGTGTCGATTGAATCTGGCCTCCAGTTTGTGTGCTTGCGCTTCCAACTGAACGCCGTGGTACTGGTACCCGTTCTCGGCCCACATACGTATATATAACTCCAAATGTCTCCTCGAACCCAAAATCTGGAACTGGACAACGTGCACCAGCTCGTGGAACAGTATGGAAATCCATGAAGTGGGATTCTGTTGGAAGACCCTTCGAATTACGACGCAATCGATGAAAGCGATCCCGGCAGCCCCGGAGATATCAAGGACCGGGTTTCCCGCCTCCTTTAACTCAGCATAAAACGGGGGATTCGAGATGTGGTCAACGGTGGCCAGCCGGACCGTGTCAAGAGTCCCGCCGTCATAGTAGCCCCGCAGCAACAGCTTTTCGTCGCTCGACAACTGGCGTGAATCGGCTAAGTGCAGATTCCGTTGCTCCCAAAGCCAGGGATGGGATATTTCTAACAGGTAAGGCACCAGTTCATCACCAGACATCTGGTGTCCCCCTTCCCTCCAAATTCTCTTTCACGTAGAATCATACCAGATAACTTGCATGTTGAAAGGGGTCTTCACTGGCTTTGAAGCTGTGTAGGGCTTCCTAACATGCCTGAATAATGAGGAGGCCGAGATGATTAGACAGTTAATACTAAAGAACAGGAGCTACCGGCGATTTTACCAGGAAACCGCCATCGAGCTTGAGACATTGAGAGAACTTGTCGACCTGGCCAGACTGTCGGCATCAGCAGGCAATGTGCAACCCTTAAAATATATCCTTTCCTGTGATCCCCAGAAGAATGCTTCGATATTTCCACATCTGGCCTGGGCCGGCTATCTCCAAGACTGGCCCGGTCCACCGGAAGGGGAAAGGCCGTCAGCGTACATCATCATGCTGGGGGACAAAGAGATAAGCCAATCCGTCGGCTGCGACCACGGAATAGCAGCTCAGAGTATTCTCTTAGGGGCGGCAGAGAAGGGTTTAGGCGGCTGCATGATTGGCGCAGTGCAACAGGAGGGGCTGCGCCAGGCCCTGGCGATACCATCCCGCTATGACATACTTCTTGTTCTGGCGCTGGGCAAGCCCAAGGAAACGGTAGTGATTGAAACAGTCGGGCCTACCGGAGACATCAAGTACTGGCGTGACAGTGAGAACGTACACCATGTGCCAAAGCGGCCTCTGGACGACATCATCGTCGGTTAGATGTGAAGGTCCGCATGCCGACTGCCAGACCAGGGTCGGTAGCTCTTGATTTTGGGGGCTCGCTAGCAGCGTTTGTTCTGGCAATGCGAAAGTGTTACGCTAGTATGTAAGTGTACAGATACATGAGCTACACGCTTGCTGTAGAGAGCCCAGACAGCCTTACCGCTTCATGGGAGAGTTTGCAGCACCTCAGGTGGGACCACGTCTTTGTTCTGCCTTGCTGGCTGGAAGCCTGGTGGCGTGAGCTTGGGTCGGGGTCTGATCTCTATTTGTGTGTTGTCAGGGAAGAGGAAATGGTCATCGGCATCGCTCCTCTCCTGTTGAAGGACGGAAGGGCGTCCTTTATCGGCAGTCAGGACATTTGTGACTACCTGGACTTTGTGGTGACACCAGGAAGAGAGCAGGACTTCTTTGACATCCTGTTCGATAACCTGAGTCAGAGAGGCGTACGTCGTCTGGATCTGAACTGTCTAAGGACCGACTCTGCTGCACTTGCCAGTCTTGTGGCCACAGCGCGAGACCGAGGATATGAGGTGACTTACGGTCCGGAGGACGTTTCGTTGGAAATCGATTTACCGGCCACCTGGGAAGAATACCTGGGGATGCTGAATCCAAAACAGAGTGGCGAAGTAAAGCGCAAACTGAGGAGGCTGCAGGAAGCAGGTGACATAGATTACCGCGTTGTCGCTGACAGCGAGGCCGTTCCGCACACCGTTGACGTCTTTCTAAGGTTACTTCGAGACAGCAGGGCGGATAAGGCGGCTTTTATGACTGCCCAAAGGGAATCCTTCTTCAGGGCCATAGCCAGGAATATGGCTGAAGCTGGGATCCTGAGATTTGGCCTTCTTCAGCTCAATGCAGCGCCCGTAGCCGCGGTGATGTATTTCGATTGCCATAACAAGGTGTACCTCTACAATAGTGGCTACGATCGGCGCTATAGCTCCCTGAGCGTGGGGCTGCTCAGCAAAGTCCTCTGCATCAAGGACAGCATCCAGAGGCGCAAGGTGACCTTCGACTTCATGAAGGGAGCTGAAGTATACAAATATCGCTTGGGAGGTAGGGAAATCGCCATCTACGGCTGCCAAATAGCTCTCAAGTAACCTTAACTATCCATTTGCATCGTCGACGTAGACCAGTGGAGAAGAGAATTTCACCAGCAGATCAATTGAAGATAGCCATGCTCAGTGTCCATAGCTGCCCCGTGGGGAATTTGGGGGGGAAGGACACTGGCGGCATGAATGTCTACATCCGGGAGCTGGCCGGCGAGCTGGGGAGGCGGGGGCACTCAGTGGATATCTATACCCGGGCCCATGACCCGAGGGAGGCCCAGATTGTGGAGTTGGGAAAGGGTGCCCGGCTTATTCATTTGGAAGCAGGAGAGGTTGAGGACATACATAAGCTGGTGGTCTATTCCTATCTGGACGAGTTTGCTTGCAGTCTGGAGAATTTCAGGAAGCGCCACGGCCTGGAATATGATTTGATACATAGTCATTACTGGCTATCGGGCTGGGTAGGGAGGCGCATCAAGGACTGGTGGCAGGTTCCCCATATCACCATGTTCCACACGCTGGGTGCAGTCAAAAACGCCATTGGCGTGGGAGAAGATGACCCCGAGCTACGGCTACAGACTGAACGGGAACTGGCCACGGGTGGCGACAGCATCATTGCTGCCACGGAGGCAGAAAAGGAGCAGTTGGTCGGCTATTACAACGCCCCCGGAGAGGCGATCAGGGTGATCCCTTGCGGCGTGAACTTAGACCTGTTCCAACCAGTGGATAGGGAAATGGCCCGGCAACACCTGGGCTTCGATGGCGGCAGCATCGCCTTGTTCGTGGGCAGGATCGAGCCGCTTAAGGGCATAGACAGGCTGCTCACGGCGATGGCTTATCTGCACAAGAAAGAGAAGGTCCGGCTGGTGGTGGTCGGCGGCGACGAGCAAAGCCAACCTGAATTGGAAAGACTGCAATCGCTGGCCCACGACCTAAATATCCAGGATTCAGTTGCCTTCGCAGGCATGGTGAGGCAGGAAGAGCTGCCTCAATACTACAGCGCGGCCGATGTCTGCATCATTCCCTCTTACTACGAGAGCTTTGGGCTGGTGGCCCTGGAGTCCCTGGCCTGCGGGACGCCGGTAGTGGCAACCAGGGTGGGAGGCATCGAGAGCGTCGTCTGTCAGGACAAGACCGGGTACGTGGTGAGGGACAATAATCCCCACCACCTGGCAGATAAGATAGCTGAGCTTCTTTCAAAACGGGATAGCCGGGCGGAGACTGCTGCGGCAGCTCGGGCAGCAGTTGCCAGATTTAGCTGGGTGAACGTGGCGGAAGCCATAGTCCAGGAATACGAGGCGGTCCTCAGGGAGTGCGCCACCCGGTGAGGTTATGCAAGCTTCTTTTCATACCAGAAAGTGGTCGATGAAGTCTTGAACCCGATAGACTCATAAATGGCGAGGGCAGCTCCGTTCTCGCTGTCCACCGTGAGTTCAACAACTTCGACTCCTCTGCCCTTGAGATAGGACAGCCCAGCCAGGACCAGCAACTTACCCAGCCCCCTGCCCCGGTATTCCGGGGCCACCCCAAGCATCTGGATGCGGCCTTTGCCGCTGCCTGGGATTGCCTCCTCTCTCATGACTACCGTTGTCCAACAGTAACCGACATCCTTGCCCTCTTGGCTGACAAAGATTACATCCTTGGGCGAGCAGTTGCTCATGTTGAGGCGATACATTATCTCCGCCACATTGTTGGGGTTAAACCCCCAGGTGCCGGCAAAGCATTGATTCTGAATATGAGTCAGCTTATCTTCCTCCCCACACTCGAGATGGCGGCACAGTGTGGCAACGCGCCTGGAATCCGTCAGGCGAGCCTTGGATATCTGCAGCCTCAACTCAACATGCCGGCGGATAAACGAAAAACCCAGCTTGCGTAGCAGGCTTCTTGCCGCCCCGTTGTCCTGGGCTACACTCACGTGGGCTACCTGTGCCCCCAACCGTGCCGCACGGCCGAGGGCGTAAGGAGACAGTGCTGTGGCCAGGCCCCTTCTACGATAGTCAGGGTGTACCACGCAATCCAGCACAACGCGCCTGATACCCAGTTCCGGCGTGACATCCATGCAGCCAGCAAGCTTTCCACTTACTTCAGCTATGAACAGGTCTTGTTCGGGAGCATGATTTGGCCGGCTCAGGTACTCGCTCAATAGCCGCGACGAACTGTAGCGTCCTGCCTGGTCCAGTTTTTCAGCCTCAGAATGCAGCCGGGCATAATCGTTGAAATCATCGGGACGGTAGTTCCGTATGGTGTGGGGAGAATTGATCATTGCGGTGGAAGATATCCTCAGGCAGCAATTGTAGCAGGCAGGTGGATGTTATACAATTGGTGGCTAGCGTTTGTGATTGAGGAGGCCTGTCCGTGACGATCAAGCCAGCTCAAGTGATGGTGGTTACACCGCATCCCGATGACGCAGAATACGGCATTGCCGGAACAGTAGCTCGCTGGGCAGAAGAAGGCAGGGATATCATATATGTGGTGTGCACCAATGGAGACAAAGGTACCAGCGATGTCAACGTGAAGCCAGAGGAACTGGTCGTGATTCGAGAGCAGGAGCAACTGGACGCAGCCAAGCTGTTGGGAGTGAGGGATGTGGTCTTCCTGCGCCATCATGACCAGGGTCTGGAGGACACCCCCGAGTTCAGAAAGGAGATCGTCCGCCTGATAAGGATGTACCGGCCCGAGACCGTAGCCACTGCTGATCCTTACCGGCGCTACATCTGGCACCGGGATCATCGAATTACCGGCCAGGTTACCCTGGACGCCATCTTCCCCTATGCCAGGGACCGGCTTGCCTACCCAGACCTGCTTGAGCAGGGTCTCCATCCCCATAGGGTTAAGGAGGTTTTGCTGTGGGCTTCGGAGGACCCAAACTATCGCTCGGACGTCACAAATACCTTTGATCTGAAGATGGCCGCTCTGCGCTGCCACAGGAGCCAGATAGGGCAGACTCCCTACCCAGAACTGGAGCTAGAGAAATGGCTCAGAGAGCGGCACAGGCAAATGGCTGAGGGAGAGGCTTTCGAATTGGCGGAGGCCTTTCACCGCGTAGAGATATTTTGGTAGCCGAGTCCCCTTGCGGAAAACCCAGCTAGGATGAAAGCCAGAGTACATCGCCGCACAGGCTGGGATCATGGGGCCGCGACGAGAAGATAGCAAACTCCTCCTTCTCTTTCTTCAGCACTGTAGAGTCGCCGTGACCAGGATGCACCTGGGTATCATCAGGCAACACAAAGATCTTCCTGGTTATGGATTCTATTATTTGCTTCAAGTCTGCGGGCGAGCCGGTCTTACCCGGCCCCCCAGGGAAAAGCGTATCCCCTGCTATCAAATACCGCCCCATTAGGAAGCACAGACTACCAGGTGTGTGCCCCGGCGTGTGCAATACTTGCAGTTGTACGTTGCCAAAGGAGACTGTATCGCCGTCATTTAACAGAATCTCTGGAGGTGACGGCAGACCCCTGGCATCCAGGGGATGAGCGGCCACCGGAATCCCTAGCTTGGACTCGAGCTCGGAGAGCGCCCCCAGGTGATCGAAATGGGTATGGGTTATCAATATGTACTTGGGACTGGTCCCTTTCAATCGTTCCAGGATTTTGTCCCCTTCAGCAGGCGCATCTATCACTGCGCTCTCCCCAGTTGTTCTGCAAACCACTAGGTAGGCGTTGGTGCCAAAAGGCCCCAATTCTAGCTTCTCGATGTGGACACTCTCATCTCTGGCCATGACTACCATTTTCACCGCTGGCCGGTACCAGGCCAAGCCATGCAGGGACTGTGTAATGATCCCCACCCGAAGCAACGCTTGGTAGACGGTGTCGGCCAGCACAACTTGAGACGACACCAGGAGTGCTATTTGCAGAGGGTGAAAATAGAGGTAGCTTCTGCAGGCCGCGAATTTATGCTGGCAACGTGTGGCGCCAAAAAACCTGTACAACTGAAGAGGACTCAGTCGAAGATGGAATCCGGCAGATGAACCAAGCCCTTTTTCCGTCCACGCCAGGCGCGCCCCTGCGCCACCGCCAAAGCGAATCGATTGTTTTCACTCCCTAGTTGGGAGTAAGGTGAGACAGCGGGACAGAGTCTAGCTCTTCTCGATCCTGAATACCTTTGTCCCGCATTTGGGGCATGTGCCGGTTGTAGCAGGCCTCTTGTTCTTGAGAGTAACTTTCGTGGGGTTTTTGATCTCTACCTTTGCCCTGCACTTTACGCAATAAGCCTGTGCCATTCTTTTCCCTCCCTGCTTCAATTTTTCGCTGTGATCTACCGGCAGTGTTGTACCTGGTAGGCACACATTGGGAATAATATAAGGGGGTATACGCTAGATGTCAAGTACCTGAATGAAAA
>JAUWXW010000215.1 GCA_030616195.1 Chloroflexota bacterium
TTCAGACCAGCACATAGTTCATGCCACCTATTTGCTTTGCCAGCCCTTTGAGCTCCAGCATGGCCAACGTACCGGCCACCGTGGATATAGGCAGGCCAGTGTGACGACAAACGTCATCAATATGCGTCGCCTCTCTAGAAAGGTAGTCCAGTAGTTGAGACTCAGTATCAGTAGTGGCCACCGGCTCCTTCATCTCCAACTGTTGAGCTACCATGGTCAAATTCAGCTCCTCCAGGATGTCAGCGCAGTTGCTAACCAGCTTCGCCCCCTCCTGAATAAGACGGTTGGTGCCCTTACTGGCCACGGCAAAGATGCTACCAGGGACAGCAAAGACATCCCGGTTCTGTTCCACCGCCCAATGGGCGGTGATCAGGGCGCCACTTTTCTCCCCTGCCTCTACCACCAGGACTCCCAGGCTCATGCCACTTATGATGCGATTACGCTGCGGGAAATGCTCAGCTTTTGGCGTGGTGCCCAGAGGGAACTCGCTCACCAGAGCACCTTGCTCCATAATCTGTCGAGCCAAGGCCACGTGGTCACTGGGATAAACCACGTCCAGGCCACAGGCAGCCACAGCAATAGTTCGTCCTCCATTCTCTAAAGCCGTCTGATGGGCTATGCAGTCAATGCCCTTTGCCAATCCGCTGATGACAGTGATTCTGTTGCGGGCCAAATCAGCCACAATTCCCTCGGTGACCTGTCGTCCATAGACAGAGGCACGCCGGGTGCCGACCACAGCCACAGCCCACTCATCCTCAGGGACAAGCTCACCCCTCACGTAAAGCAACGGTGGGTAGTCATATATCTCCCTCAGTCTTCGGGGGTAACCGGGATCATCTGCGGTGATTACCGTCACCTTATAGCGCTTCAGCTTCTCCAGTTCGTCGTCCAGCGATATTCTACCGCGCAGGGCAACCACTGCCTCTGCGGACTTCGCATCCAGACCAGCCGACCTTAGCTCACCCGCTGGGGCATGCCATGCCCCTGCCAGGTCGCCGAAGTAAGCCTCGAGGAGGGAGAGCTTTACTCGACCGATTCCAGGAATGAGACTGAAGCCTACCCAGTATCGTGCCTCGTTCAAGTCCATGTTGCGAAAGATCTTTTGA
This sequence comes from Chloroflexota bacterium, assembly GCA_030616195.1. The sequence goes on from JAUWXW010000215.1 coordinate 1,107, forward strand.
TAGTCATGTTTGCCATGTGTGTCTCTAAGCCCTTCGCTTCGTGTCATTCCGAAGGCAGCCAACAACCTACGCCCTCTTCAATGTGAAGGGGTTTCAACCGTGGGCGAGACTTTCTTTCAGCCTGGCCAGGTAATCTCTGTTCTGTCTCTCCCACTTCTTGATTGTCTGATATCCCTCACGCCTGACGAAGAAATCATAGAATCTACCCTTGACCAGCAGCTTCAGCATGTTGACGCGTGAATAGAACCTTTTCAGAGCCTCGACTGTCTGCTTCTGCATCTCCACGGGTGACATATTATCCGGCCAGTGGACCACATGCATGCCGTCAAATAGCTTCCAGTCCGTAGGGTAAATCTGGGTTACAAAGCGACCGGCTTCCGTTACGGCCTTATATAGTTTGCTGCCTATGATGGGGGTCAGTATGGTCAGTTGAAGGGTATCCAGCCCCAATCTATCATAGATGTCGGAGTATCCCTCCGATATGAACATTCCATGGATCTTGATGCCATGTCTGTGTAACACCTTTATGCAGTTTCTGATATCTTCTGGGGTCTGCTTTTTCCCATAGCTTTCCAGTGTTTCCGGGTTCATAGATTCAAAGCCAATGGCAAACCGGCAACAACCTGCTTTAGCCATCAACTCCACCATCTCCTCGTCTTCAGCTATCTTCACGCTCGACTGCGCTGTCCACTTCGGCGTTATCTTATGTTCAATCATCAGATGCAGTAGTTCCTTTGTTACCCTCCTGTTGACACCGAAATTATCGTCGGCAAAGAAAACGTGTCTGTGCTTGAACCGGGATAGCTCCTGAAGTACACTCTCGGCCCCTCGCCACCTGTATCTTCGCCCGAACATTGGAGTAACCGAGCAAAAGGTGCAGTCGTTGGGGCAACCTCTGGAGGTGGACACAGGTGTAACCGCCGGCCTCTTGCCTCCATGCATCAGGGAGAAATCGGGGAAGGGCAACTCATCGAGGTTTTCCACCAGTCTCCCCTGTACAATCTTCTCTCCCCCATATCTGACCAGGTCGGAGATTACCAGCTCCCCCTCACCGGTGACCACATGGTCTGCATACTCAAGTGCTTCTTCCGGCATGAAGGTAGCATGGCAGCCGCCCACAATTATTCTCCCCTCTGGGTTGAGCGACCGAAAGGCTTCAGCTATCTCATAACCCCGGGGAGCAGTGGCTGTCATGATGGAGATGCACAGCACATCGGAATCTTGGATCTTGGAGTAATCGACTCCCTCCATGTTTTCATTATAGATGGTAACATCATGACCATCGTTCCTGAGTATGGTGCCGAGGTAGATCGGCCCGATCATAGGCAGGTGTTTGATCACTCTGCTGTAGAAGTTGTAAAAGGGAGCCCGTGGTTCGACGAAGGAGATCTTCATTAGCTCACGCCTTTCTCATTGAATTATTTCTAACACGCTGGTTCATAGCCAATGTTATCACAACGAGCCACAGAATCAAACCACCCCTGAGCCAGGTGGCAGGCGAAACAAACGGAGAGGGTGGGATTCGAACCCACGGTCGCCAAGGCGACACGCGCTCTCCAGGCGCGCCTGATAAGCCACTCCAGCACCTCTCCCGGCGGAGAGGGTGGGATTCGAACCCACGCTCGTCGTAAGACAAGACCGCTTTTCGAGAGCGGCACCATCAGCCTCTCGGTCACCTCTCCAGTGACCTATTCTACCTAGAGGCAAACCTAGCGTCAAGGAAGCAAATGCGCTGCTCTGTCAACCTTTGGTGCGTGGAATAGTCCGAGGGCAGAGGGAATCCCTTCCCTCTGCTGTCTTGCCTGAAGGAAAGGATTCCTTCAGGCCTCTAAAGCAATCGAGCAGGTCAGGTCGGGGACCTGACACCCACGGGAGTTTGGCCGTCATGCTCGAGCAGGTCAGGTCGGGTCTCCACAGGTCTCCTGAGGCGACCATGGCGAGGACCTGACACTCACCGAAATGACACGCGGTGCGGAAGTGGAGGTTTCAGAATACTAAGGGCCCTATCCCTGCCAGCTCGCCAGCAGTGACTGGAAGAGGAGATTCCCATCCATTCCGCCAATCAGCTCCTCACAGGCACGCTCGGGATGAGGCATCATGCCCAGGACATTGCCTTCCTTATTTGTAATGCCAGCGATGTTGTGCACGGAGCCGTTGGGGTTGACTTCTTCGGTTATTTCGCCTTTGGGGCTGGAGTAGCGAAACACGACCCGTTTGTCTGATTCCAGTTCCTGCAAAGTAGCTTCATCCAAATAGTAGCTTCCGTCATAGTGAGAGATAGGGATCTCAAGCAGTTGTCCCTCCCGGCACAGCGAGGTAAAGGGCAACAACGCATTCTCTACCCTGAGAGTAACCCACTGGCACCTGTATTGAAGATGGTTATTGGTCATCAGGCAGCCGGGCAGCAGGCCTGACTCGCATAGAACCTGGAAGCCGTTGCAGATGCCAATGACCAATCCGCCGCGCCGGGCAAAACGCTCTACTTCGGTCATGACCGGTGAAAAACGGGCGATGGCGCCAGGGCGGCGGTTGGCGCGGAAGGGAGGCGCGGACCGCGGGAGAGGGCACGGGGGCCCGGTGGGTTATTCGACACCGAGGGGGTGCGGGTGGTGGGGGAGAGCTGGGGGGGGGGAGGG
>JAUWXW010000001.1 GCA_030616195.1 Chloroflexota bacterium
AAGGCTACCAAAGCCAAAGCCAACGGCGGTAACGGCAACGGCGGTAACGGCAACGGCAACGGCAACGGCAACGGCAACGGCAACGGTAACGGCGACCATGAGTATTTCTTGAAGGATGGTCGAGGCCCCTTCGAGAGCGTCCAGAAGGCATTAGACGCAATGGGCGTTACTGGAGACAATAGGCCGTCTCATAACCGTTGGGATAGGTTGTCAAAAGACTACAAAGCCAAGATAGAGCGTAGGGATAAGCAGCCCACTGAGACGCCTGAGACGCCTGGGGAAGGCGAACCGAAGAGCTAAGGCAACCGCCACAAGGGATTAGGGAGAAGGCTTGAAGCCTTCTCCCTATGGCCTATTCAAGTGAAGGCAGGGACTTCCATCCCTACCCTGGGATAGCCCAAGGCAGAGATGGGAGCCTCGGTTCCCAAAGAAAAAAGGGGGGATAAAATGCAAAAGGGGATATCAAGCAAGCTCCCCTGTCCGCATTGCCCGTATGAGGCGTGGTCAGCGGTTGACCTGTCTTCCCACCTCCAGTTCGCCCATGGAGAGGCGAATCCCGAGGGGAAGGCAGGAAGCATCGCATACGCCTCTGCTTCAGTCCCCACCCAAGAAGAAGTCCCGAAGGATGAAGCGGCTGGCCAGTTACCGCCAGGAATCTTTGTCCCGGAGCCTCAACCCGACTTTTGGGTGGCGGAACGGGTAGCGAAGGAACTCTACATCATTGGGAAGCTCTCCGGGAGGGGAGAACCTGTGAATGTGAAAGTCCTTGGGCCATCGGGGTGTGGGAAAACCACACTTGGGTGGGAGTTTGCAGCAGCTTACAAGCGTCCCTGCTTCGAGGTGCATTGGGGAATGTATCAGGAGCCAGGGGAAGTCTGGGGCAAAGACCGCCTCTCTCCAGAGAGAGGAACTTACTACGACCAAGCTAGGTATGTGGATGCCCTGGAAACACCCAACTGTGTGGTCATCCTGGATGAGCCTAATCGGTGCCATCCAGAGGTGCTCAACACCAACTTTGCGATATGGGACTGGAGACGTGCAGCGTGGGTTCCCGATCTCAGGCGGATGGTGAAGGTGGCTCCTGGAGTCGTCTTCTTCGCCTGCATGAATGAGGGGGCCGAGTATATCGGGGTCAACCCGATGGACAAGGCCATCCGGGAGCGGTTCACTCGCACTATCCGCCTGACTTGGCCTCCCATGAAGGCCGAGATTCAGATACTGGTTAAGCGGACGGGGGTGGACGAAGACGTGGCGGGTAGGCTGGCGAGGTTTGCCAGGGACGTGAGGCGTAACCCGAAGTTGGGATGCGCTCCCAGCACACGGCAACTCATCGTGGCAGCTCAGGACGTGGTCGAGGGAAGCCCACTTCCCGACGCTGTGATGTATTCCATCATCAACGACTTGGATGAAACTTTCGATAGGAAGGCGCTTCTCCAACACCTTCAGGTGATAGGTGACGTGGATGAAGCCTTCGTGGAAGGAGAGATTGAAGATGGCGAATAAGTTAGAGACCCTGGAGCAACGGAAGCTCAAGCTGGAGGAGGAAATAGCCCGGGAAAGGGAAGCCGAGGAAAGTCACCGAATATTCATGGGCGCATACGCCAAGCTCCGAGGAGTGGCGATGCACCTCAGCTCCGAGGAGAGAGCAGCGGTTGACGGGATGTATCTCTTCCTGCACCGAGACAATGGGGTTATCAGTGTGGACTTGGTGCGCAAAATCCCAGCGGCGACTGATAAGGGCCAGGGGAAGACTATGGAGAAAACTCTCGCACTGAGGGAGAAGAGTGGCAAGAACTAGAAGCCTGAGTGACTTCTGGCGGATAGACCGCTCGGATGATCGAGTGATGGAGCTGGTCTCCGTCCTGCAGGGCGGAGACAGCCTCATCGGTCTCATGGGAAGTAATGTCCGTGCCTGTTGGAGCACCAACGGGGAGTCGGAAACCTGGTGGGTTCGGACTAAAGAGGGGAAGCCCGTGGAGATGAGAGTCTTCCTGGACTACTCGCCTCTGTCTCCTCTTCGGCCTCCCTTTGATGGGCGGGCCGTGGATGAGGTCATAGGCTATGCAGCCCATGAGGGCGGCCATTGCCTGTGGTCAAGCTCGACAGCCAGGGACTTCGTTATCCAAATCCTGGAGCGTAGCGGAAAGCCTACTTGGTCGAAAGCTGCCAAGGGCAAGGCCAAGGTCGAGGAGGTCTTGAGAGTCTTAAACGTCCTGGAGGATGCCTATATTGACTATCACGTAGGCGACCAGTGGGCCGTCCTGGGAGAGTATATCCGCTATGCTCGTCAACAACTGCGTCAGCGCAACCCCATAGATATGGAAGCCATAGCAAAGAACTCCCGTCCGGCGAGAAACTCCGTCATGAACCTCTGGATAGCGGTCACCCTCTATGAGGAGGATCTCCCCCCGAGGCTTTCCGCTAGGGTGCGGAGAGCTATGGACTTCCTGGTTAAGGCTTCGGTGGAAGCGGTCCAGACGGGAAATACTTTCGACAGGATAAGGCTAGCGGTGGACTGCTGGGCTCTCCTGGTCAAAGAGTTTCCCAAGCAGGACGAGCCTCTTCCTCCTAAGCCTCAGCCACAGGACAAGCCACAGGACACTGGGCAAGCTGGGCAAGCTGGGGCCGAAGGTGGGGCAGGTGAGGGCGTGGGTGGGGCAGGTGAGGCCGAAGGTGAGAAGGCAAAGCCTGGAGAGGCTGGCGAGGCTGAAAAGGAAGAGCAGCCTGGCGAGCTTGGCGAGGGAGCTGGCGAGCCTGAAGATGGCGAGCCTGAAGAGGATGAGATTGGCGAGCCTGAAGAGGATGGTGGGGCGGAAGAAGATGAAGAAGAGGATGGTGATGGTGATGGTGGTGGGGGTGGGGGAAAGCCTGATCAGGAGTTCGGACACTTCGGTGGCGAAGAGGAAGAGGAAGAAGGTGAACAGCCCTCCAGCCCTCAGGGTGGTGATGAGGCTGGTTCTCCAAAGAACCTTGAGAACCTTGAGAACCTTGACTCCTTCGACATCCGGGACATTGAAGAGATACCCGAGGAGGTCTTGCAGGAAGTCCTGGATGCAGTAATACATGAGATGGAAGATCTGTCCCGATCCGTGGCCGAGGTCATCAGCAGACCCTACGGGGACGTCAATGCTCAAACAAAGAGAGCGGACTATGATGCTCCCGCAGCGGCGGCGGTCAGAGCCCAGGTGGAGCCACAGATAGCAGAAATGCGGAGAGTGTTTGACCGTGAGGCGTCAATCCAAACCCGACACCTGCATGGCATGACATCTGGAAAGCTCTCCACCCGACGCCTGGCCAGGGTAGGCGCAGGAAACCTCCGAGTCTTCAAGCGAAAAGAAGTCCTGGAGCGACCCGACTTGGCGATCGGTCTCCTGCTGGACGTGTCGGGTTCAATGAATCAGCTAATGGATGTGGTGTGGGCGACTGCCTCCGTGTTTGCGGAGAGCCTCACCATGAAGCCAGGGGTCAACTTCCTCTGCCTCACTTACACAGGTGGATACTTCAAGGTGCAGACTACCAGGATAGCCGATCGTGGGATGGGGAAGCTCCACCTGGGTAATGTGGAACAGGGTGGTGGCACTCCTAGCGGGCCCGCTTTGGGCTCAATGAAAGTTCTGATGGACAGGATGCCGGAGAGGCAGAAGGTCATCATCCACTTCACTGATGGCGGGCCTGATGACGGAAGCTCATCACCATCAGTGGATGCAGCACTCACAGCAGCCAGGAAAGCGGGATATCGGGTGTGGGCCATAGCCCCTCAAGGGTGCGAAAGATATGTTTTCCAGTATGGAGACGGTAACTGGCAGACAATCGGGAGCATCGGGGACTTACCCGCCAAGGTATTGGAGCTTGTAAAGACTTTGACGAGTAGGAAGTAAAAAGGAGGGATAAGATGAGTTGGAGAATATGATGGCGAGATTCTAGTGTTGAACCAGTAGGGAGCTGGTAGCCATAAAAAGGAGGGATAAAGATGGGGAGGGTAAAGCAAGAGCACATCGCTCGGAAATACGGGCCTCAGTACACTTTATACGCTGTGAGTAAGGCTTTGGGGATTCCCCCAGGTGTGGGGCAGACGAGCCAGAAAGGGATTAACTCCTCCGTATACCAGCCCCTCAGTCTAGCTGTGGGCTGAGGGGCTGCAACGGGGCAGGTTTAGTCCCCGAAATAGGAAGGGAGGGTGTGTGAAAGATGGATGTTAAGGTGGTTATTGACGGCAAGGAGACTCGGCTGGTTGCCAACGGGGAATCCGACGACTTCTTCAAGTTCAAGGAGGCACCCAGGACAACAAAGCTCATTGCGAGTGTCTATGTCCGGAAGAAGAAGAGCTAAATAGCTTGGAGAAGGAGGTGAACGTGTCATATTGCCCAGAGGACGGGACAAAGATGGTGGAGGTAGTAGTTTCTCATACCCATTCTTGTTACGAGTGCCCTAGTTGCCACATCCATTGGTGCTACGATGCTGAACTTGGGGCATACTCCTGTGAGTCAGATGGCCAAAGGGAGAACTGCCGAATCTGTGAGGAGGTGCTGCCATCGACCAGTTTGGGGTACCCCGTGTGGCAAGTAGCGGTGGAATGTAGAGATATTTGCCACTGCGCAGACCCCAAAATGGGTTACACCTATTATGAGTGCAACTATGGCCATTGCGGTGGCTACAAGTGTGAAGCTTGCGGGGAGTGGTGGAGTGAGCAAGTAGCTCACTGCTGCAAGCCGTACAACCGGGGTAAGTGCCCCGATTGTGCAGGAGTTGTCTAGCCTAGAAAGGAGGGTAATATCATTATGCAGATGATAGACGGGAACAAACTGGCAGAAGCGATGCGGAAAGTCACCCCTTTCATAGGGGAGAAAGAGAGGCCAGTTCTTCATGCAGTCTTCTTGGAATCACATGGCAGCACTCTGGAGATGACTACGACCGATGGCTACCGCATGGCCCATGTCACTCTGGAGGAGATGGTCTTCCCGGAGGGCGACTTCTTGCTTGAAGGCGATGCCTGTAAGGATTTCGCCTTCAGGCACAGCGATGAGGTCGTCCAGGTGGAGGTCTCGGAGACGGAGGTGAAACTTGGGGATGTGACCGTGGCTCGGGTCAACGGCGACTACCTCAACTGGAGGAGCGTCCTACCTGACCCTATCGAAACTATGGCTATCGTGGAGACTAATAAGTGGATAAAGCCCTTGCGGGCGAAGGGGGGCGAGGTGGTCGGTGTGGTCTATAACTGGGAAGATGGCTACCAGATCTATTTCCAGGACAAAAATGGGGAGACCACAGCCGTTGAGAAGGTGCCGGCGCAAATGGGCCAAGGTCCAGAGCGGAAAGTAGCCTATAAGCGGGAGGACCTCCGTCGGGCGCTGACTGGCTGTGCGCCTGCCGTCACTATCAAAGTGGGTGAAAAAGCCACCCTGTTTGAAGCGGAGGGATACTGGCATCTACTGGCGCAGAGGGCCGACTTTCCCAGAGAGGTCAACCTCACCCAGGCGGAACGGGAAGTCCTGAAATGGGCCGAAGATGTCCTGGAGAGCGTGCGTAAAGGGGAGGTCCCTGCCAAGGTGATAACCGGAGGCGGGCGCTTCTACCTGGAGCTGGATCCGGAGCGCACTGAGACGGAGATCCTAATAGCGACACCTGAACTGAGGCATCGACAAGAGGAAACATAATCGGCTACAATGGGTTTTACCGACACGGTGGGGTTTCAGGGACAAAATTGTAGCTGGCTGGGGATGAAAGATGGCGGAGAGTAAAACTGACGACAGGGCTCTGGATGTGATTATGTGGGTAGGTAGGCACCACTATCCCACGATAGACTCCTACATCGTCGAGTCTATGAACCTGGGGTGTGCCAAGCGCATCGCCAACTTCCCTAGCGAAATCGTGCCAGGCAAGTCGAGGTGCTTCCTGGCACACGATGAGGGCAAGAAGGGCCAAGGGGTGATCTTCGGCTTCTTCGTTATCCAGGGTATAGAGGTTATCCTGGAGGATGAAAAGAAGATAGCGGAGTATCAGCGAAAGCACGGAGAGCTGAACGTCCAGCCTGTATCAAGGGCTGATGCCAGGGCCGAGCCGAGACGCCTGTGCGGCGTGAGAACCTACGGCTCTGCCTACCTGGTTTCGGAGAAGGACATGGATAAGGTCTGGGAGGTAGCCCGAGATCTCACCAATAAGGCTGACATCGAGGGCAGTATCGTCATTCTCCTGCATCGTATTCCTTATCCCAGGCTGCGGTCCAGAGGATGGCGCTACATGGAGCCGGAGTTCCTAGCTAAGTATGACTGGCCGCAGAGGTCGCTTCCTGTAAAGCGCACCGTGAAAATCGAGGGGAAAACAACTAAAAAACAACGGGCGCCCAATGGGCGCCAGCCGCTATTCTAGGAGGAGAAAGTATGGGAGCAATAACTTGGCAAGACGTAGGACTAATCTTTGCTGCGGTGCTTATCATCTCTCTCGTTGCTGCCATCGTGTCGACATGGTGGGAGGCTAGAAAGAAGCGGAGAGGGAAGTAAGATTTTAGGGAGGTAGAGATATGAGCAGAATCTTTGTCTATGATGGTCGGGAGTTCCCAGACCCCGACCCCAACCTCAAGGTCGAGGAGGTGCGTCACAGTATGACCGACTTTTTCCCTGAGCTTAGCAATGCCGAGACCAAGGAGACGAAGCGTGGGGAGGATACGGTCATCGAGTTCAAGAGGCGCGTAGGAACAAAGGGGCTGGAAGGATCACTGAAGCCCAAGGATGTCGGTTTATAACCAAAGGGAGGAAACCCTGAAAGGAGGTGAAGCAATGAGTCGGAAGCGTCTGCTTATATTATCGGTGGTTGTTGTAACGGTTGGATTGGTGATCGTGATTGAACGGCTAGGATTGTCTAGTCTCTTGCGGTACGCAGCAATAGGTCTAGGCGTAACGGTGATTTTTGGCATAGCTCGTCAAAGGTAGGTAGGAGGAAACAAACATGGCCCCTGAAGAATTGGAGAGGTTAAAGGAACTCACTGCCAGGTTGAGAGAGGAGGATTTCGACACCTCACGCTTGACCTCTGAAGAGAGACAGGAGCTGAGCTTACTACTCCTCAAGTTTATGCGTGAAGAAGGCCTGATGGGATGATCCGCATTAAAACCTGCCTCTTGGTATGGGGCTGGCCGAGCTTGGCCTTTTTGATGCTCAACCTGGTTGACTGCGCCCTGTCGCAGGCGGCACTTAATGCAGGTCTGTTTGAGCTCAACCCACTTTGGAGGGAGGGGCGGCTTTGGCTCAAGTTAGCGCCAGCACTGTTCGTTGCGTATGCGTTCCGCAGGCGAAGAACAGTCATGTTGGTGTTAACTACCATCATGAGTCTAGTAGTCACGTGGAACTTGGTAATCTTGGTGATTTGGCAGGTGAGTTAAAAATGAGGAGGAACGGTGTAAATGAAAAGACCGTCTATATCTTTGATTGAGTTACTCATAGTCGTTGCCATTCTTGCCGTCATGGCTTCGGTGCTGATACCTAACATAGCTAGGTTTTTCAGGTAAGTAGGTGGGATATGAATAGAACAAACATTGAGTACCTGGATTACACCTGGAATCCCTACACTGGCTGCTGGAACTGGCAAAATGGGATCTGTGGTGGCGGAGGCAAGGACTTCAGGTGCTGGGCGAAGACCCAAACCGAGCGGTTCAAGAATTTATACCCAAAGGGGTTTGAGCCGACCTTCTACCCCAAGCGTCTCCTTGAACCCTTGGAGGAGGAGAGACCCGCACGGATAGGGGTCTGCTTTATGGGAGATCTGGGCGGTGACTGGGTTGATCCATTATGGGTAGAGACCATTCTTACTGTGGTCCGGTATTGCTCTGACCACACCTTTGTCTTCCTCACCAAATGCCCCTGGAACCTGCCGAAGTGGAATCCCTGGCCGGCCAATGCTGAGGTGGGAGCGAGTGCCACCAATGCTGATATGGCGTTTGATGCTATAAACAACCTGGAGGATGTCCAGGCGAGTGTCCGATTTATTAGCTTTGAGCCACTCTTATCCCCGATCAATCTTGTCCAATTAGATGTGCATTTGAAAGACGCTGTGAATGGGATCATCATCGGGGCAGCCACAAACCCGCTGATATTGCCAGAACTGGAATGGGTGCAAGAACTTGTAGAGGTTGCTGAAGTGGCTGAAGTGCAGGTGTTTTTGAAGGATAACCTATTGGGTAGCCCTGAAATTGAGGGCTATTATCCATTCTTCTGCGACAGGGATGGCTTCCCACTGCACCAGTTAAGGCAGGAGCTTCCGAGGTGGAACGAGATGACAGCGTATAAGAGAAGTTATACGAAAGGAAGAAGGAAAAGATGACTATTTTTACAGAAGAAGATGGGCAGCGCCTGAGGCAATTATTTGCCTTGCGCTTAAAGGGTGGCGGAGGATTCATCAGCGGCCTCACGACGGCTGAGAGTAATGAACTTGACGGCCTCGTTGACCGATGGCAGCAGAGATACAACGAAGAGGCTGAAGAGGCTTTGAGACAGGAAAGGCGAAGAAGTAGCAAACAGAAGCTGCTGGAGATACTCAAAGCTAACCTTGGCACTATGCAGTCTTATCAGGATGTCATTAGAGCTACTCACGAGAAGACAATCTCACCGAAACCCATAGCAACTTATCGATTAGATGAGTCAATAAAGAGAACACAGCAAGCCATCGCAGAGGCTGAAGAGGATGAGCGGGTGGATGAGGGCGTGTGCGTCCCAGAAGCCACCCCCGACAGAGAGATTATATGGGAGCCCTATATAGCAAACATACTTGAGTCGGCAGGTTGGGAACTTGGTCCGAGCCCGCACTTCCAATGGATCAGGACGCCATACGAGGTCATCGTCAACCAGACCTTCCACCTCAAATTCACGCCTGCTGGGGAACTCCTTAGCTTTGTCTACCTCAAGGAAGGAATTCAGGAGGTTGAGAGTGCCCCAGGAGAATAATGAGCGGGTGGCCCAGGCTCTGATGACGGTGCCTGAGAAGCAGCTCCTCATTTTCAGCTTGGTGTGGGAAGTGGTGGGCAGCGACGGGCTGGACTACGACAAGGTTAGCGACAGACAGAGAGAGATCAACCTGGCCGTCGCTGAGGGCCACGCCTATGCCCGCGCCACTGAGAGAGCTATCACAGCGTTAAGGGATTTACCGGCAGTCAGCGGGGGACGCGATGTATAAAGGGAGGAGAAAAGGCCCCTTGCAAGTCCTAGCAGAGCGCCTGCTTGTGGGGCCACCGTCGCTTGAGGTGATACTCGGCCGTCTGGACCAGAGCGAGGCGATGATAGAATTCCGACGCATTGTGCGGGAGTTCCTGCCCGATAAAGAGGCCGAGATCCTGAGCAAACCCAGGGTAGACCAGGTCGACACTTTCACGGGGTTATTCGAGCAGCGGTACTTCCCGCTTCACGACATCGCCATGGGAGAAGATGAGGACTTTGAGTGCTTGGTGGCAGGAATTCCTGTGATCAGGATGGGCATGAGCTGGGATGATTATCATGAGTTTGCGGGCTTCCGCCCAGGCATTCAACTTCTCTTATCCGTGGTAGAGTGCCCCTTCGAGAACTACGGTTGTTCAATTGGACGAACCGGACGAACCACCGTAGGCAGTACCCGGGTACCGCTGCTGGAGGGGGTGGCGGGCATGGTGGGTGAGAAGCTGATGCAGCGCATTCCCAAAGAGGGCTGGTCATCAAAAGAGCTGCACCGTCGCCTCGACAACAATGCCCGCTTTAAGGGAGCAGCCCTCTACGCCGATTGGGTAGAGGGTGGAACGGATACTGTTTTCTTGGACACCTCTTATGAAATAGAAGTAATAGATGCCGACTGGACTAGGGAAGTAGTGGATGAGCTGACCGAGCAGTGGCGGAGGGCGGCGGCTATTGATGAGCAGGTTATGGAGCTGGTCAAGTTCCTTGAAGACAATCCAGCTGAAAACTTCGAGGCGCTTCTTAATGCGCTTACTACTGACCCTGTGCCGGCAGAGCAGCAACGTCTGCTGGTGGAGATATTTGCAGAGGAGGAGAGCGATGGAGGAGCTTAAACTGGCGGTGCCAGAATCGCTGGAAATACCGCCGGACAGGTTAATGATTAGACTCGATTTTCACAGCAATATGGTCCTGATGCACACGTTCCTCGACGACAAAACGACGACCAAGGTGGTCTCGGCTATCGATGTCGCCCATACGCTGTCCAGGGAGCTGGCTGTCTCGACAGGTATATTACCCAAAGATACCCTTTGGTGGATGAATACCAGAAACGGGGCGGTTCTGGCCCTCTGGCGACCGCCGAAGGTGTGGAAGGTAGCCTTGCAAGAACAGGCTATGGGAAAGCCACGCAGGTTTACGATCCCAATCCCAGGCTTGATATTTCTCTGTTGCCCTGGACGGGCACCATGGGTATATGCTGCCAAACGTAGGCCCACTAATCCGACAGACCTGATCTATAAAGCTCCCCTCGCAAATGTCTTTGCCGACGGAAGGGTGTGCCCAGGAAACCATCGGTTCCCGACGAACGCGGCAGCCGTGCCGGAGAGCTTTTTCCGATCCTTCTTTTCGCCCACGGCAGACCTTCGAGACCGATCGAAGCGGTTCCCCGACAATATTGTGAAGATGTGGGAGTACTTAGATGGGAAGAAAGATAAATATCCCCTTGCTGATCTTATCCGCCATGGTACGGTGCAAGATATCATGCAGACAGGTTAGGTAAGATGAATCAAAGACCAGTTTTGGAAAGATTTTGTGAGAGAGCCCAAGTCAGCCCTTCAGGGTGTTGGTGGTGGATGGGACACCACAACAACAATGGCTATGGAATGTTCAGTATCCAAGGGAGGATGGTATTAGCCCATCGGTTTGCTTATGAGACCTTCATCGGCTCAATTCCGGTGGACATGGAATTAGACCATCTCTGCCAGCACCGGGGCTGCGTGAATCCTTGGCACCTAGAAGTTGTGACGCATAGAGAAAACCTGCGCCGTGGCCAAGGCTGGGGACTTGGGGGTAAGCTACAGCGTGCTAAGACTCACTGTCCACATGGTCACCCTTATGATGAGGTGAATACATATGTTCGACAAGGCTATCGGGAGTGTCGAGCTTGTCATAGGGAAAGAGAAACTCGGCGGCGTTCCGAGAAATGCCAGGAGGTCCTGGCATGAGACGACCCGTGGGGTATTTAACTCAGTATCCAGATGGTCTCTACGGAGAGCGAGGCTCTTACTACGACTACATCCTATCCTCAAACGGGATATTCATAGAAGCAGAAAATGCCCTGCTCGCCGCGCGGGTACCCGTCGCCTACGCTGAGATCCGGGGCTTGGCGCCCCTGGAGCCAATAATCGTCCTCCGCCACGGGCTAATCCCTTCTTACCTTCTTGAACTGGCCCTCAGGATAATGCATACCGACCTGCTTCATGAACTCTATGTCGGAGTGACCTGGGATGGTGGCCAATACGAGTTGAGCGTGCCCAGGCAAGAGAGTAGTGGAGCCCGGGTCTCCTATGAGAAAAGGGATCACACTCTGCTGGAGCTGCACTCCCATCTCTCAATGAGGGCTTTTTTCAGTGTCACCGATGATCAGGACGAGCAGGGATTTAAGCTATTCGGAGTTATCGGCAGGCTACCTAAACCCGAAGATCATGTGATTGATCCAGCCAATATGAGGCCCGCCCAGATAAGGCTGCGCGTTGGGCTGTATGGCTATTTCCATGAGATACCCTGTGAGCAAGTGTTCCAGCATGGTCTAGTGCATATGTCCGCTTTGTCTGGCAACGTGTTCGCGCCGTTGCTAGATTGCTTCGGGCAAGAAGAGGAGGAGGAAAGCGATGTAACGCTTGGTCACCAATTGGAGAGATGACGCTGTTCCTGTCATCACTGTTGTTGGTTGCGGTGGTACCGGAGGCTTTGTCGCAGAGGGGCTGTGCCGTTTGCTGCAAGACAGGCCGGCAAAGCTGGTGCTTATTGACCATGACCGCGTGGAGCCTCATAATCTCCGGCGCCAGCCATTTTACCAGGGGGATATGGGAAAGTTTAAGGCCCAAGTACTGGCTGAGAGGCTGGCCCGACTCTACGGCAGGGAAATAGGCTACAAAGTTGTGCCCTACAGCAGCACCTATAGTCATGACCTTTTCGCCCCTGGCCTGGTTATAGGTTGTGTGGATAACGGAGCGGCCCGTGCCCAGATTGCTACTTCTATCAGGAGCCACCAGTGGTGGATCGATGCAGGTAATGACCATCAATCAGGTCAGGTCCTCATCGGCAACACCGAGCAAAGGCGCATCCTTCTCCGGTGCTTTTTAGAAGAGGTGCAGGGTTGCTACGCCCTTCCTCTCCCTAGCTGGCAGCAGCCCAGCCTTCTAATAGCAATGCCTCCGCCGCCGATGGACTGCGCGGAGGCTGTAGAGGCAGGAGACCAGAGTCCCACCATCAACCAGGTTATGGCTACTCTGGTCCTCGAGATCGTTAGGCGGCTACTTGCCGGCACTCTGTCCTGGATGGGAGTTTACATTGACCTGGAGATAGGAACGCTGCGCCCGGTCCTCATTGAGCCAAAGACCGTGGCTCGTATGACCGGCCTGCAGACCAAGTCATTAGTGGACAAGAAAAGCAAAGAATATGAAAGAAGATACTAAAGTCGTTAAGGAGCGATAATGGGCGGATGCCACATAGAGGCAAGAAAGGAGAGAGGTGAAGAAACTTTATCGAGTAGAGACTTCCTATTACGTGATGGCGGAGAACAGAGAGGATGCCCGAACTGTAAGACCTAGATTCCTTGACCTCGACCTTGATGTTTCCATAGAAGAGGCAACATCTGTGGATTATAGTTGGCGAGATGCCATCCCC
Organism: Chloroflexota bacterium; assembly: GCA_030616195.1. Next base: position 12,817 of record JAUWXW010000001.1, read on the forward strand.
TTCGAGGCTGATGGCGATAAAACCTGTGGCGAGATACTGAAGGAGCAACAAAGGGCAGCGAAATGAAAGAGCCTCCTCCGATCGTGCTGAGGCGGTGCAGGCAGGAGGAGCTTAAATAGTAGCAGAGAATATGAAAAAAGATACTAAAGTCGTTAAGGAGCTAATAGAGGCTTTCTCGACGCCTATCGTCTATCACCCTGGCGGTTGGGATGAAAGCTTGCCCCGCTGGCTTAAGGAGCAAGTGCTGATAGAGCGCATGGGGATGGCCCTGGACGGTGGCTGGAATGAGGCTACGGACGCTGAGATCGTGTGCTACCTCAACACGGCCAGCATGGCCCAACCCATTAGCTCCGACTGGATACAAATATATCTCTACGAGGCTGCACTATTGATGCCTCAGATCAGGCAGGCCATCCCCGATATCAAGCAAGAGCTTACCGATTGGCTGAAGTCCGAGCTTCAAGACCTGAAGCGTCGGATCAGAGATAGTCAGAAGAGAAAACGAAAGAAGAAGGAGGTGACCATGGCAGTAAAAGTTGTTCTGGATGTACGGGACGGAGAGGTGATTATAGGTGTGGGGCGTAGTGGGTGTGATCCTTGCCTCACCACCGTCAAAGGCGAGCTGGAGGATGTTCTGAAAGACGTCCCGGAGGTCGTGAAACAGGCCGAGGCGAAGTGGCAGGCCTCTCCTCGCAACCCTGCATATAAACCACCGCCAGCACCAAGGAAGCCCACCGCCGCGCCGCCGGCGCCAGATGATCCGACTACTCCGACTAGCGAGCTTCCTCTCTTGGCAGGAGCCGCTGAGACAGCGAAGCCTGAGGCTGCAGTTGAGCCGGCTGCCGCCGTAGCTGAAGAGGTGGCAGTTCCTCCAGAGGAAGCTGCACCAGTTGCCGAGCCAAAGGCTGAGGTGGAGGTGAAGGAGCCCACCCAGGCTGCACCAGCACCCTCTGCCAAACCTGGCGAGTGGGAGTACTCCCTGCAGGATGGACGTGGCCCATTTGAGTCTATCCAAGCGGCAATGGATGAGCTAGGGCTGGATAAGAATGCTCGACCGCAACATAATCGGTGGGATAGATTATCAACACACTTAAAGGACTCTATCCGCCGGAGGGTAGCAAAGCAGTGAACGGTTGGGAAGTCTGGCGAGCTGGTTTCTTTGATGGAGAAGGTATAGTGAAAGGAGGCGAGGAGTTATGAAGGTTTCAGTAGCGGAGGGACTAGGATATTGTTCCGGAGTTGAGAAAGCGATAGAGATGGCCATGGAATATGGCGATAAGCATAGGCAAGTATACAGCCTGGGGACTATCGCGCACAATGAAGCTGTCGTGCAGACCCTGTTAGCACACGGGGTTCAGCCTATCCCCAGCGAGGCAATTCTCCCTGGCACCCACATTGCCATCACCGCGCACGGAGCTCCACCCTCAATCTACGGCAAGGCAAGGAACTTGGGTTGCGAGATCCTGGACTGCACCTGCCCTATTGTGAGGAAAGCGCAGACTATAGTGAGTACGATCCTCGATGAGTATGACATTATCATCTATGGCGACCCTGATCATCAGGAGATCCAGGCACTTAAGGGTTGGGCACTAGGGGAAGTTAAATATGTGGGCACGGGTGGTGATGGACGTGCGCCGGTGTATCTCGGCAAGAAGGTGGCTGTCGTCAGCCAGACGACGCAGGTCCCCAGTAAATATATGGCGTTTATCCATGACCTCCTGGAGCACGGTCTACCGCAGACGGATGAGATTCGCTTGTTTGATACCATCTGTCCCATCGTGACGAAAAGAATAAAGGATGCCCACAACTTGGCTTGTAATGTGGATATCCTGTTCGTGGTAGGCTCGCAGAAGTCAGCTAATACCGCTAACCTCGCTAGAGTATGTGAGGAGGTGCTTCATAAGGTCTACACCATCCAGGGGCCAGACCAGGTGGCGGTGCCTATATGGAGGCGGCAGGGCAGAGGAGCTGGTGTCACTGCGGGAACCTCTACGCCAATCGAGATGGTCGAGGCAGTGGTCCAGAAATTGAGGGAGGTATAGATGAAAGTCACCATGAGATTCGAGGCCAAGGACCTTTCACAGGAGGACGTACGCTCCTTCATCCGGTCTCTTCGTGAATGGGAGCTCCGCACTCTGAAATCCGATGTCGTGGGTATCTACCTTACCACTGATCCACAGCTCGATGTTGAGGAGGTCAAGGCCATCTTCGAGGGCATCTATCCTGTGGAGGTCGACGACAACGAGACCCCGCCGTTGCCAATCCTGCGTCTGGGCAAGCGGGGCATACTCGTAGAGGGCAAGCTCATCGGCTACTGTGATGAAATGAGCCTGACTGTAGCTGAATCCAGTGAGGAGGAAATAGAGCGTCTACAGGAGGTCCAGATAATCAGCCTACTCAAGATGCCCAGAGATTAAGGACGACCACAAAACATGGGGAGGAAAAGGTTTAGGACAATAATCCTTTCTAGGAAGGAATTTGAGCCGTGGTGTTACCATATGAACACGGATGATTGCATCCAAGGCACTGAAACTGACGACGGTTGTAGGGGGTGCCAGGATGAAATGGATAGAGCCTCCGAGATTATCGAAGAGCAGGAACAGGCAAAGGGTTATGAGGTGCTTGATGCCTTTCTATCTAACGACCCTTGGACTAATCAGGACGAAGATTGGGAGTTTGAAGTGACCGAGAGGAAAATCCAAGGCGTATAATAGGTGTTATACGACGGAGAAGGAAGATACTTTTTGGCCAGGCGCTACACCAAAGAAGGAAACTGGGAGTCACCGTTTCCTTGTCTGCACTGTGGCTATTGCTGCAAAAAGGGCCCTTGCGCATTCGGTTCCTATGACTCCACCAAAGGACAATGTGCCTATTTAGAAGAAAGAGAAGGAAGATACTACTGTGGGGAGTATGACAGAATTCTGTCACTACGTGGGGCAGAAACAAACCCAGCCTTTGGGGCAGGATGCACTTTGCCGCTTAATTCAGATAGAAGGAAACTGGGTGGGAGTAGTGCCCAGGCTGTCACCGAAGAAGATTATCCAAAACCAAGGTTTCCTCTAGAGGGGTGAAAATGAAGGTGATCTGCTTTAAGATTTGGCTACCAGGTTCATACGCAAGCCTCTGGCGGAAGATTTGGGTAGAGCCTGACGACAACACACTTCACGACTTGGCTAATCTAATTGTCGACGCCTTTGACTTTGACCATGACCATCTATATGAATTCATCCTTTCAAAGCAAGTATCATTCTTTCACCCAGAGGCAGTGGAAACCGATGGCCCTAAAAGGATGAGAGCTGATAAATTAAGGCTCAGCCAACTAAATCTTGAGTTAAAGCAACGGTTTACATTTCTCTATGACTTTGGTGATGAGTGGCACTTTCAGGTCAGAGTTGAAGGAAGAATGATGAGAGGCCCAGGAATAGATAAGAAAGGCGATCCGCCTCATCAATATCAATACGAAGAGGATGAAAATAATGATGCAGGAGGGGGTGAAAATAATGATTAAAATAGTCTGCACTCACTGTGGTAGCGATGTCAGCACCAACTTTAACGGATTCGGGTGCAACAAATGCCGCCGGCACTTTGGTCCCTTTTATGCTCCTGGATTGGCCTGGTGTTTGAAACAAGAGGAATCGCCTTAGAATGATTGACCTGGAGAAGTGTAACGCCTGTGGGAACTGCATCGAACAGTGCCAGATGCATGCCATCACCGAAGACAAGGACGGCATGCCGCTGCGAGACCGGGCCAAGTGTATTGGATGGGGAGTGTGTGCTAGCGTCTGTCCCACTGATGCAGTAGAACTGGAGGAGGGGTGAAAAGTGAAGAATGAGAAGAATGTGGACGACCAGGGGTTAAAAGAATTCCAGTTAGCCAATTGTGTCGGGTGTTTTTATGCTGACAAAAGCGCAACCGGCACAGGAAGACCATGCTGCACCAAGCCAACCCAAATAACAGCTAAGGGTGGGACTTGTCAAAGCAGGGTAGGGAAGGAGGATGATACCATCATGGAGATTCTATTTCTTCCAGAAGAGCAAGCACGTGACAGTATAGGCACTGTCAAATGCCCTGTTTGTAATTTTGATTATGTGCATTTAGAAAGACCAACCGTTGTAGAGAGCCATGATAATTATGAGGCTTGGGTTGGACGGGGAGACCTTATCCAGATTCCCATGTTCTGTGAAGAGGGTCACCGGTGGGTATTATGCTTCGGATTTCATAAAGGCCAGATAGGGGCTTATATTGAACGTCTGCCTGATTTGCCAAGCGAAGGTGCATGGCCAAAGGAGTTGCGTACTGATGCTGATGTTCTATGCCCCCGGTGTCGTGATACGCACAGAAAATCAATCTGGAAGGTTTAGTTAAAGAGGTTGTGGCAGGCTAGGAGCGGGGTGACTTTATCCCCACTCCGCTTGGCAGGTTTTCGCCGTGTAACCCACGGTCCTTTTTCCTGCACTAGCCTGCCTCAAATATAGACGCAGAGGAGGTGACGGAATGGAAAGATCTAGCGATGTAGTTCAGAGGGAGCTTCTATTTAGGACCCTTGCAGGAAACCAGGCTGCTCGGGGAATGGCAGAAAAGGCACTAGAACTGGAGGACGCCGCCGAGGCCAAGAGGGCCGAGAAAGCTGAAACCTTCCCCGAAGAGCTCCAATATCCCTGGATGGGATTCGAGTGGTTTGAGATTGCCGCTCCACCAGCGACTCTCAACCACTGGGTGGTCGATGGGCTACTGGTGACCGGCGGGGCCAGGGGCACCTTCAAGAGCCGGAGCAGCACCACCTATAAGCTCAAGGACCCTGATCTGGTCAGGGAGTGTCTAAAGGTGCTGGAAGAAGCTACCGAGGGCATCGAAGAAGGGGAGATCCCGCCTGACCTGTTTGACTTTATCATCGGGCATGATCCCATAAAGGAGCTGCTACTCAGGTCCATCCAGGCCGAAAGGCCGGTGCATGTCCTCTTGGTGGGCCCGCCAGCCACGGCAAAGTCCATGATCCTAGGTGAGCTGGGCAGGCTGCCCTTTTCCCGGTTTGCCCTGGGTGGTAGCACCAGGAAAGGAGGGCTGGAGGACTACCTCCTGGAGTTCCGCCCCAGGTACCTCATCCTGGATGAGATTGACAAGATGGATATGAGGGACATGAGTGTGCTGCTGTCCCTCATGGAGAGTGGCATCGTGGCCAGGCTGAAGAAGAGGATGCGGGAGATGGAAAAGATGACCACCTGGGTCTTTGGTGGGGCCAACCGGGATGATCGCATCTGGCCGGAGCTCAAGAGTCGGTTTTTCACCGTTCATCTGCCGCAGTACTCCGACGCCGACTTCAAACAAATAGCCAGGGCGGTTCTCACCACTCGGGAGAATGTGCCTCCCGACCTGGCTAATTTTATCGTCTCGAAGCTGGCCAAGCATACCAGAGATGTCAGAGATACAATCCACTTTGGTCGCTTGTGCAAGACGAAGGAGGACGTAGATCGCCTCCTGGGGCTTAAGTGGCCCGAAGCGAAGTTGTTCTAATGCAGGACTGCCCATGATGTTACGGAAAAGCAAAGGGCGTGAATTAGCAGAGGACTTGGCTCAGTACTTGCAAACTGACCGCTGGATGACCTGGGTGGAAATTGCTCTGGGACCCATGGACACGGGTGTGGCCAAAGCTGATGTACTAGCAGTTTTTAAGAGCTACGCTCCCCGTTTCCTCATCTATGAAGTAAAAACCTCTCGGGCGGATTTCATGCGAGATGTCAACTCCGGGAAGCACACCAAATACTTCGATCATTGCACCCAATTCTACTTCGCCTGTCCCGCCGGCATCATCAAAAAAGAGGAAATCCCTCTAGGCTGTGGCCTCATCACCAAGGGGGATCATGGCTGGCACACAGTTAAAGCAGCTAGACGAAATGACTTCAAGCCCTCGAGGGACTTTCTCCTCAAGCTACTTATGAAGGGTTACGAAGATCACTCGATCCAGGTCAGGCAGCTAGACCGGGAGCGCTTGACTAAGAATGCACACCTCAAGGCGATTGCGCAATCCCTTGGCATTAAAATAGCTCATGACCTTGCCAAGGCCGATGAGGTCATTGCAGCAGCAGACAAGCTCCGGAAGGAACTGGCAGATCTTCTGGGCAAGGATTTTGAGTCACTTTACAGTGCAGCTTATGCCCTACAGAGTGAAATCCAGCGTATGATACGGCAGCGGGAATTTCTACGGGAGGCAGTTGAACTCAGTGTGCAAATCGAGAAACTATGGGACGGCAGTTGGTGGTCAGCAGATGCGGTGCCAAGGCACATTCGGCAAATCGCAGATGGTATCGAGGCCAAGGTGAAGGACATGAAAGAAGAAGAGGAGCAGAGGAGGTCTGGGAAGCATGACTGACCAAACCAGCGAGGAGAATCCCCGCGGGAATTACCTATGTATAAACTGGGAGGATATTTCAGAGACAGAATCGCATTGCAAACGCGGTTTCCCAATAGACGAGACTTGTATCACGGGGAAATCGGTGAACTGCTGGTATTACCATGGGCCAGGACCAAATCCCGTGAGAAAGGAGGAGTAGTCGGGATGCAAGATATGCAGCACAGCAAAAATCTATGTGGGACGACTGCGAAACTGTGGGCGGCCTGCACTCTTCATGAAGAATGCCCGAAGTGTAGCAAGTATGCTCATCTTTTGAATACCTGCCAGACCCGGCGTTATTGGCATTGCTCCTGCTGTGGCCACAACTTTTCGATCCTAAAAGAGGATCAACTCATCCGGACCCAGATAAACGTTGATGACTATTTACTACTGAAGGAGATTAGTGAATGCTTGCGTGTCACCATGGCCGAAGCACTTCACTTGGCTATCAGCGAACCTTAAAAGAGCATATTCCCTTCTAGGAAAGGAGTCCAGCACCATGCCCAACAAATACAGGGTTTCCGTCAAAGATTACCTCGAGGGATGTGATGACGAAGACGAAGCAAGACGACATTTCCTCTCTAAACTAAGTAGGGGCGACTATGACATCTTTGACATAGACGTAGAGGAGGTACCAGTTTTACCTGAATTCAAGCCACAAATCCAGTGATTAGCGTATAACGGGTGTTATACGACGAAGCCGCCCGTCAAGGGCGGCTTTCGTTGCTCTGGAGAAGCAAAATGCGCGTAGAGGCGCTCCTTACATCCGCATCTTGGCTAGCCAGTTGGCCTGCCACTTATCAGGACTCGGGGCGTGGAAAGTGGCTCCATCCACTCCGGCACTATAGTTGGCGGTCCTGATCGGACCGAACCCGACAGCTCGGAAGTTCGCCTTCATCCTTTCCTTGGCTGCATTATAACCCGAAGACATCGACTCCGCTTTTCGGCGAAGCTTTCCTGCTCCCTTTGCGGCCATCTCTTCCATGGTTGGCATTACATCACCTCTTCCGTATTAGATTTGGGTTGCTCTAGCAACCTGCATCTTTGAGTGTAGAGGGGAATTTCTTGTTTGCCAAGGACCGGGCTGGGGTCGCCTGGGGGGGTGGGGGGGGTCTTACTTCTCACCACCGAAGCTCTTTATCCACTTCTCGGCATCCTGAAGGTACTGAGGCAGGAATTGTTCTGTCAGCTTCTCCACATCCTCCCCTCGAATCTGCTTGGCAACATAAGTGGCCATACCTTCGGCGGAGCCCGTGGCCCAGGTCATAGCCAGATCGACTATGCCAGGCCTGTACTTTTTGAGCAACTCCTGGCGGCGCCTCTCAATAAGCTCGTGCCTACGACTTCCCATTGCTTCCTTTGATACGTTCTTCTGCCCGGCTAAATACATTGTCCAGGGTATCATGGGTTGCCGCGGCATGGGTAGTCAACCTGCTTATCCACTGTTTCTCGGAGATCTTGCCGGCAGCAAAATCCTGTGCCCAGCCCTGGACCTTGGTATCTCCCAATTCTTCAGCTACAGCCTGGGCAAAGGCGACATCTGCGGGGTCAGGTTTGGCTTTTGGTGTTGTCTTGCGCTTCTTCTTCGCTGCTGGAGGTGTCACCGGTGATACCTCGGGTCCAGGGGCTTCCTTTGGTTGCGCTATCACCTTCTGTGTCTGGTCAAGCCGTTGGGCGACATTGTCCGCCCAGTCAGTCAGCTTTTCCAGGTCATCTAATCCGCCCTGGCCAGAGGCCATCTTTATCAGGGACTCTGAACCCCTGAGATCTCGCAGTGCCACTCGGAACATATCCGTCGCAGTTTTGACCACAGCAGGGCCAGACCTCCAGGCGGGTTCCGCGGAGGTCACCCTGCTCAAGATCTGTCTGGACCGCTGCACAACCGCTGGTGTAGTGGGGCTGCCGCTCTCCTTGGCCTCTTCTATCGCCGCTTGCACCAGGGAGAGCACGTTGAGGAATGTCTGGTCGGGTGTCTCCCCGGGAGTGGGGGGCTCGCCCCTCAGAGCCCCATCCAGATCTTTTATTCCCTGCTCGCCAACACGCAGAGCCTCACTAACAGTCCCGATCAGCCCTTTGAATACCCCAACACCCCGTCCTACTACATCCTGAAATACCTCTTCAGGTCTACCCACAGTTATCCTCCCCTTTAGCGGCCAAAGGCATCCTTTCGCAGCTGTCTGGAGTAGTCCCGATTTTCCGCCTCGTGGAGGAGCTCACCAGCCTTTGACTCCCTCTCCTCAACACTGCGAGTTTCCTCCGGCTTGAACTCATCTGAAAGGACCCTTCGTTCCACAACGCTCAGCAGGCGAGTCAGAGTCTTGTCAACTTTATCGCTCGTATCCTTAATGATCTGCACCGCTGGGCTCTGGTCAGTCACTATAGGGCCCTGAAACCTGGATTTCATCTCCTGCATCTTATCATATTCATCCCAGGGGTCACGGCTGGCCATATTAGCAATCAGGCCCTCCAGCCTCTCGAAACGCCCCTCGAGCTGCTGCTCTTTTATCCTTGCGATCTCAGCCCTGAGCTCCTTTACTACCTCATCGCTCTGGCCACCCTGACGACCACCACCCTCGATCATGCTGTCAATCCATTTCCTCATGGTGTAATCTGATAGGGTTTCCCTGGGCCTGGCACCACGACGCGGCCTGCGCTCCCCTTCGTCCGCTCCCTCATCACCGTCCTCTCCGGCCGCAGAAGCACCACCATACGCTGCAATTGCAGCGCGTCTCTCTGCCCCGGCCTGCGCGTCCTCATAGCTCAGTGGGCCACTAGGCAAGGCTACCCAGTCGCCGTCTCTATCCTTCCCCACCTTCCAGCCTACGCCAAGGTCGAAGGGTTGTCCCTGGGTTTCTGCCTTTGGCCGCCCCCGCCCCTTACCAGGCTCTGCCGGCGGTGGTATCAGGTCGTCATCTTCACTATAAGGTAGCCCACGTGTATTGGCCCACCAGCCAATTATAAGCCCGCGTTGGTGAGGGCTTACAAATCCTGCTGCTTCCCTGGTCAGGACACGATTCAGCCAGGAGAGGTCGTTGATATCGCCGGCAAAGAAGATCTCGACGATAGTGGGGAGGGCCGCCTTGGGGCTTACTCCGATATCCTCCAGGTGCTTCTTAAACATGGCTTTTTGATCCAGCGCAATCCCGTCAGGTGGTGTGGTTGATGACTTCCCACCTGGTGGTGCCCCCCCAAGCTCACCAGTCTCAAGCGTGTCCGGGGTGACCCCGGGCATAAGCGACCACTTGTCCTCATTATCCCTCTGCACCAAGCCCATCCCCTTGAGCTCAAGCGCCTTGGTGTGGATGCTCTTTGCAGGATTGGGGATGTCCTTGGCCAGGTCTTTGATCATTAGTGGTCCCTTCTCATAGAGCAGGGTGACGATCTGGGTCGATATACTTGGTGGACTCATGATGGTTCCTCCTCACTGGCTTCCTGGTCCGCTACCTGCTTGTGGAGGGTGTAGCCGAGGTTGAACAGGTAGACGAACAAGGCGGCAAAGCTGTTCTCCTGAATGAACCCCCGGTCATAAAGGTATAGCCGGAACTTCTCCACTCTCGGCACCTCGTCTTCGGAGAGCTTCAGTGCCTTGACCTTGCTCACGTCCTCACGCTTCACCTGCAGAGGCAGAATAACCTCTCCGTCCTTCAGGGAAAGAAGTTGAGGTAAGAGTTTGCTGAGATCTATGTCCGTCGCCGTATTCATAGTCATGAACCACCTCCTAGAATAGAGAACACCTTGTTTACTACTCCCTGGGGATCCAGCCCAAGTATTCCCCGGAGCTTATCCTGGCCCCCGTGTTCCACGAAGATGTCACCAGTCGATAGTTGATGCACCCTGGGAGGCTTCTGGCATCGGGCGGCCAGCCCTTCCATGAGGGCGGCGGCTGCCCCTCCTACGGAGGTGCCTTCTTCCAGGACTATGACATCCGTAAAGCAAGCGCAGAGGTCGCAGAGGTCCGCGTCCACAGGTTTCACAAAGCAGAGATTGACCACATTGGCCGCAACCCCTTTACTCTCGATTGCCTCGGCAGCCTGCAGGGCCACATAGACGAGAGGTCCCACTCCCACCAGGCAGATATCAGATCCTTGCTTGACGATCTCGGAACTGCCGACCTGGATCTCTTTAAGCTCATCCAGCTCGACACCAATTCCCTCGCCCCTGGGATAGCGTATGGCAAAGGGATGGTTTTGATTCAGGGCTGTATAGAGAAGATGCCTCATCTCGTTCTCATCCCGGGGCACGGAGAGAATCATGTTAGGCGGTATTCTCATGTAGGCCAGGTCATAGAGACCCTGGTGAGTTTTCCCATCCTGACCAACAATACCACCTCTGTCGATGCCAAAGACCACGGGCAGTTTATTGAGGCAGACATCCATCACCTGGTCGAAGGCCCTCTGCAGGAAAGTGGAGTAGATGCAGACTACGGGCCTGAGGCCTCCTCTCGCCATGCCGGCAGCCACAGAGACGGCATGCTGCTCACAGATCCCGACATCGAACACTCGGTCGGGGAATTTGGATTTCAGTGTTGCCAGGCCAGTGCCCTCCAGCATGGCAGCGCTGATGGCCACGATGCGCTGGTCAGATTGCATGAGTTGGCCCAGGGTATCACAGAAGACCTGGGAGTAGGTTGGCCTCAACTTATCGCTGGGGGCTCCCGGCTGGTGGTAGCTCACTGGGTCCGCTTCAGCCGGAGCATACCCATGCCCCTTGCTAGTAAGGACATGGACGAAGGGTACCTTTCCAGAATAGGTACGGGCCTTGGAGATCACCTCCACCAGCTCCGGGATGTTGTGTCCATCTACTGGCCCCAGGTAACTAAAGCCCATTTCCTCCCAGAAGCCACTGGGCGCAATTGTTCTCTCTATAATTCGCTTTAGGCCCTTGCCCACTTCCAGAGCTGCCGGTCCCAGGGGCACCTTCGGTGCCAGGGCTTCGGTAATCCTCTCGAAGCTCTGGAAGTCCGGGTCAAGCTCGAGATCACTTCTAACCCTGGAGAGCCACCGGTTTCGCCAAGTGGCCAGCCAGCCCACATTCTTGGAGATAGACATTCCGTTGTCGTTGAGTATCACCATCAGGTTAGATGGGTTCTGGGCTACTATATTACTCAACCCTTCGTAGGCTAGGCCCGCCGTCAGGGCTCCATCCCCAATGACACAGACGCTATACCCCTGGCCTCCTTTCATCCTCTCTCCTGCCGCTAGACCCAAAGCCAGCGATGGTCCACTCCCAGCGTGGCCAATCGCCGTGACATCGTGAGGAGATTCTGATGGCTCGAAGAAGCCCGAAAGCCCTCCACTCGTCCTGATCGTGCTGAAATCTCTAGCCCGTCCCGTCAGGATTTTATGGGTATAGCACTGATGACTCGTATCGAAGATAATGCAGTCCCGGGGAGAATGAAACAGGCGGTGCAGCGTGATAGTGAGCTCCACCACTCCCAGGTTCGAGGCCAGATGACCTCCATTGGTGCTGACGGTCTCGATAATGAGAGAGCGGATTTCTTCGGCGAGAACTGGCAGGTCGCTGATCGGCAGTCTCTTGACATCATCAGGTGAAGTGATCTTCTCTATCATATATCATCTCCTCAGTTTAACACCGCCGAGCCTTTTTAAGACTTTCCTGAACCGCTCGGAATCAACCACCCACTGCGCACCGCGGTATCGTATCGCTTTCCTGGCATATTTCTGGGCAAATACGTCTTCCCCTCTCCCATGGAGAGCAGCATCTACCAGATCTATGAAGGTGTCTTCGCTCATCTCCACCTCCCCGGTATAGGTCTCTCTCGGGTTGGTGGGCAAAAACTGTCCGCTGCGGATCTCATAGGACTTCTCGATGCCTTGGGGCCCCACTATCTTCCATCTGCCGACCCAGCCATCGGCCTCTTTCCAGTCCTCTTCATCCGCCACATCAGCCACCTTCTCCATCAAGAAGTTTATAAGTCGCTCTATTTTAGAACTCGGTTCATTATCCATCGGGTTACACCCCCTTTCTTCTCTCTAAGGGTGATGGGCCTCCAGATGAGAATGCGATGGAGGACCTCTGCCATCGGCCCAGCTCTTTCCTGCTCATCCCCAAATGGCAATGCTCCCAGGTAGGACACCCCGAACTGCCGGGCCAATTCCTGCACATCCTCTGTCTCACGGTCAAAGGGGTTGGAAAGCACACCACAGTGGGGGCATTTGTAACCAGCCATGTTACAGACGACCCCAGATATCGGGGTCTCCGTCTCCCGCAAGACATTAAGTGTCTTGGCTATACCCAGCACAGACAGGTCATTAGGCTGGCACACGATAACGGCGCCATAGATATTGGGCAGATGCTCAAGAAGAGCCTGCACCTCATCACCCGACGTGGGGGGTGTATCGACGATTACCCATTCCAGGTCATCGTCCCACGCAATGGAGGTAGTGGCGATCTGCCTCACGGCAGAAGACTTCATTTCGCCATCCCACATGTTCGGGGTCTCCTCTTTGAACAGCAGCCCAATGGAAAAGAGTTGAAATCCCTCATGGGTGACAGGGCGGAGCTGGCCGCCCAGGAGCGCCTCATATCCAGGGTCTTGCTCCAAATGAAGGGCACGGGGGAGGGAAGAAGCATGAATATCGATGTCAAGAAGGCCAACCTTATGGCCTCTATCCCGCAGCTCCCGGGCTATTCCCAGGCAAACGGTGGTTTTACCCGTCCCCCCTTTCAGAGAGAGGACCGGTATCTTTCTGGGCTCACCCATGTTCCCTCCTTAAAAGAAAGAGGCGACCACACCCATACCCCGAGGTGTAGTCGCCTCTTTTCTCAGCCAGCGACTTGCCTTTAGTGCCAGGCCCACGCACGGGCCGCAGGATAGCCCCCATGGGCGCACGGCGGCGCGTGGTACCTAGCGAGGAGGAGGATAGCACCCCGAGTTTTACTTGTCAAGGTTTTACCCGCCCGCCGCCCGTAAAACGCTCATTTTGGGGGCCGTTTCATCTTCAGGGGGCCAGAATGCTGGCGAACCGTCTTATGCCCTTTTGAGGGCGAGAATTTGGGGCTTGCAGAGGGGCCAGGTGCTCACCTGGGCTGACGCCTAACCCGTTTTACCCAAGCTGAAGAAAGACCAAATATGGATCACTTTTGGTACATTGTTGTATCTAATGAAACGCCTTTTGAATACGAATTCGTGTCATATATGAAACACTTTTGGTACAAATTTGTATAATTTATTACGCAAAGTGAAAGTCTAGACCCGCTCATGTAACGGCTTTTCCGTTACGCTCCGGGGCAACTTTTGGGGCAACTTTGCCCGACTTTTGTCTCAGTTGTGTCGTCTCTGTGTCGTCTCTGTGTCGTGTCTCAGCTCAGAGTGTAACAGATAAATCGTTACAGCTAGGTAGTATTTTGGTCAAACTCGTTTTTCATGTAACGGGTTTTTGGTCGTTACAACCTTAGACTACTAAGGTATCTCCCTCTCCCTCTAATATCTTAGGAGGGGGTTGTTAGGGGGAGGGTAACGGCTTTTCCGTTACATCGGTGGCGAGCTGCCGTCGGTCTTTTTCATGCCTTTCGTTCTACCGCAAAGGATGTCAGCGCCAGCAGCTCTTTTCGCCAGTCAGGTAAAAGTGGCAGGCCGGAATTCAAGATGTGTTGTGCTGCGGTGGTGAGCTTGTCTTCCCAAACCCTAACTTTATCGGGAATCCCTTGTCTCTCCATCCAGTCCCTGATGGCATCAACTTCCTGTTGGGGAATAGTATCTTGCTTCAGCCAACGCCCCATGAACTGACGGTCCTCTTCAAGGGCAAGCACTACTGGCAGAGACCTCTTTCTCTCCTGCAGGTCGTTGGCCGTTTTGCCCACGCGTTCATCCCCCCAGATCCCCAGAAAGTCGTCGTGCACCTGAAAGCTGGTACCCAGGAGCAAGCCCAATTCCCGGGCCTGTGCTATCTCGTCAGGCTTGGCATTGGCGCACATAGCACCCACCTCACAGGAGGCACCGAAAAGAGTCCCCGTCTTTCCCCTGACCATTTCCATGTAATCCCCCACGGTTGCATCAACCGTTTCCCCAAGAAAAATATCCCTGTACTGTCCCCTGCAGAGATTCATCACCGCCTTTTCCAGTACAGTTTGAATCCTCAACAGAAGGCCGGCGGGGACGGTCATGCGGTGAAGTGCCAGGCGGGCTAAGCAGGACAGCGCCAGGCCAGCATTGATCGCCTGGTTTTGCCCCCAGACGGTCCAAACAGTGGGGCGCCGGTTTCTTTCCATGCCTCGATCCTGAATATCATCGAAGATGAGGCTGGTGCGGTGAATTAGCTCAATGCTGGCCGCTGCGGGCAGTGCCTGGCTCGGATCACCATTCAGAGCGGCACACATAGCCAGGCACACTGTGGGACGCAGGTACTTGCCCTTGGACCACTCGCTGATATTCCCATCGCGGTCTGAAAAGCCCATGTGATACCAGTAGAGCGAAGCTAGGCCGTGGGGGGTACCCCCCTCTAAGGCGAGCACTTCCCGTATCTCCTCTTCTACTTCTGTCCTAAAAAAGCCTTGCATAACACCCTCCTTTAGGAAGAGGCGACCACACCCTCGAGATTGCCACCACAACGGTGGGGCAGGAACCAGGCAGCCACAGCCTGTCCCGAGAGCCTAGTCGCCTCTTTTCTCAGCCAGCAACTGGAAGGATTATAACAAATGAGATAAAATTCATCCCAAATGCTAAACCCTTTTCTGGAGCGAACCCTTTACTCTCTCCCCATACAGCCCGTCCTGGTGGAGGTGGACCTGGACCAAGTCAATAGGGTATTGGGCAATCTCTTGGGGATGAACCTTCGTCTCCCAACGGTAATACCAACCTTTGGCTTCATCGCTGTGTCACCCGTCAGGCCATCAATCATCAGGGCTATTAATGCCCTGCCAGGGGTAAGGATGGTTCATGCCGACCTGGTAAAGAATGTTTTTGAGCTGCCCAGCCCGGACTGGTTCCCCACTTCAGAGAGCCGCAAGATGCTGGAGGCTGAAGCCGCCTTCAGGGAGGGATACACAGGGGAAATGGTACGGGTCGGGGTGACAGACACCGGCATCGATCCCACCCACCCCCAGCTCGTCGGTCAGTCATGGTACTCGACTATTGCCTGGCCAGTCAGGGAAGTGCTGGATGAGA
Organism: Chloroflexota bacterium; assembly: GCA_030616195.1. The sequence continues at coordinate 28,333 of JAUWXW010000001.1, forward strand.
ACGGGCATGGCAGCCATTGTGCCTCTACAGTGGCAGGGAAGATCTACTACACCCCCATAGGGGTCGCTGTGGAAGGGGTAAGCCGGTCGCCGCTGATATCAGTGAAGTGTCTGGGACGCGGTATTGGGACTGGATTCACCAGCGAGATCATCAACGCCATGGCGCTCTGCTATGATAAGGGGGCCCAGGTCATCTCGATGAGCCTGGGTTCACAGGAGTGCCAGGGCGGTTGTGAGATTTGTCCCGAGTGCAGAATGGTGAGTCACCTCACACAGCGGGGTGTCATCTTCGCCATCGCAGCGGGGAATTCAGGGCCAGCGGCGAACACCATCGGCTGCCCTGGGTGCAGCCCCTCGGCCATCACGGTGGCGGCCGTGGATAAGAAGGGAATTGTAGCCGATTTCTCCAGCCGTGGTGGTAGCAAGTTCCCGGGCAAACCGGATTGTGCCGCCCCTGGGGTGAATATTTACTCTGGCACCAGTAGGGGGTCACTCATCGACGTCCAGGAGGCGCTGGCGGGGCCTGGCTTCGCCGCCATCAGCGGGACGAGTATGGCCACTCCCCACATCTCCGGGTTCATGGCCCTCCTCAAGAGCAAGTACTCAAACATGTCCGCTGCCCTGTTTAAGGAAAAGATGGCCGCCAGAGGCCATTCTCATAACCACATCAGCGGATATGGGGTACCACGGTGGAATAATTTTTAAGGAGGTTTCGCAAATGCCAAACCCTCTAGATCAAATCTTTGGCTCTCTGAAGAAGGACATTGACCGCCTCACCCGCCTCACGAGAAATCTGCCACGACCGCCCAGGCCAGAAACCCTTCTGGCAAGACTGCCACGAGAGATCAAACCGCCCAGACCAGTAGAAACCCTTATGGCAAGACTACCCACCAAGTTCCCCCTGGAGGCGCAGGCTGATAAAGTCATTGATAGGGTTGGAGAAAGCCTTGCCGCATCCGCTCCTGTTAAGGAAATGGAGCGTATTCAAGCAGCCCTGCCGAAGATCCCTGAGATGAATCTCAATACTCCCTTTGGTCGGGTGAGAACGCCTGAGGTTTCAGTGCCGCGGATAATCCCCACCAGAATGGACTCAAGAAGGAAGGAGGCGCTGAAAACGGCGATCGCCATAGATATAAGCTCTCTGGTAGGTATGATTCCTGTGGTGGGAGATGTCGCCTCTGATGTTATCGAAGACACCTTTGGGGCCAAGCTGCGCAAAACCTTAACCGACCCAGAGAGACAGTGGTATATGCGGTATGACAAGCTCGGGCCCTCCACCCTGGGCCTGCTCAGGGCCTTCAGTAAGGTGAGGCGATGATGGAACAACGGGAGACACCCAGTGCAAGCCAGATGCTTCAGGCAGTCCTCGGTCTGCCCTCTCCCGACAAGCTGTATACCGAGCTCCGTAGATTTAATGATAACTTGGAGAGGTTGGCCCCCGATATCCGCAAGGTAGCCGACTCCGTAGAGGGACTGACTGCCGACGATGTTAGGAATCTTACTAATGCGCTACAGGCAGCTAATCTGCCCGCGGTGGCTACCATGCTGTCGCACTTCTATAACCGTATTTGGGGAGGATAGTTGAATATCGAGCGGATCGTCCGAGACGACGATGAACTGGCTATCCTTGCCTGTTACAGAGAAGTCCGAGACCATGGCTTTGGACGGTTTGAGGTCATAGTGGTGGATCATAAGATGAGGCCAATCAATCAGACCAAAATCTTGAAGGCCGAGGAAATCCTTGGCATCCTTGACCCCCACTCAGTTTTAGTTCGATACTTGACAAGCTAAGCCTTATAGGCTAGCCTAAAAACTGCATCGCTGGCTGAGAAAAGAAGCGAGGCACTACTTTCCAGTGCCTCGCTTCTTTTCATTTAAGGAAGGAAGGAGGAGTCATGGCTAACAACATGGACAAAATCCCCACTCCCCTGGAGGTTGTGGATCTGGCAGCTGACATAGTGAACCAGGTCTTCAGCACCCCTGCCCGGGTGGGGGCAAGGAGCCTTGGCGCTGCCGCTCAGGCGTTCCGAAACCTGGAACGCGACATCGCCAAGCCTCGAGAGCATGCGGAGATCCCGCCCCCGCCAGGTGTGCTTGCAGAGCCAGCCATCTCTGGAGTCGGCCACATTGCCGAGGGGGTGCTTAGCGTGGTCCAGGGGGCCGTTGGCGGAGTGGGAGAGACCGTCAATGGCATCAAACGCGAGATTGACACATTTGTGAGGAGGAGGTAAGGCTATGTCACCACAAGGATTTAATCCACTGACGGCTCCCCTCAGCTTGCTCAAACAGGTCGGGGAGCAAACCAACATCGGCATCCAGACTATGGGCTCGGGCATGGCCCAGGCTGTGAGCTCCAGCCTCGATGCTCTAATGGGAATAGTACCAGGGGGGAACCCTAGTCCTAACCCTGGCCCGAGAGGTAACCCTAGATCTCCGAATCCTCAGCAGCTGCTACCTCGAAACCTGACCCAGGCGCTTAGTAGAGTTGAGAACGTGATTCTCCCGCCGGGGTTACCCAGAATATCCACCATGCTTGCGCCCCGAGCGCCGGCACCCCCAGCACCTCCAGCACCAGCACGTCCCCCTGCGCCACCGGCGCCAGCGGTCCGTCGCAGAGTAGCTGAAAGGCGGGGAGTCTAACCGACGGAGCGTCCGTCGCAGAGTAAAGGAGGGAATCCATAATGGGAACTGTTACCCAAGCCATGAAAGACGCGGGCCTCTATAAGGATGCGCCGCCCGCCACCAGGGATGAGCTGAGAACCACGTTCATAGATGAGCAGACCGTCGAGCTGGGAGGTAAACAGTACGATCTCTCCCGAATCTCCTATCTCGATGCCAAGATCTTCGCCGATGAGCTGGACGGCAAGCTGTCTCGTCTTAACCCCATAATCCACGATGTCTTCGCCAAGTATGGCGTGAACTGCTTCGACCTGGTCCGGATGGTGAACGTGAACTCGAAGCAGGGTTTCAAGGGTTCCTCCGGCAGCGGAAATGAACTCGATGCCATACCCTTCCTGGCCAAGGCGTTCTACGATCCCGATTCCTCGACAGCTAAGAGATCAAGCTGGGTGAGGACCATCGCCTCCACCGGGTCCAAGTTGTTCTTCGAGGGGGCAACGGCATCTGCCGAGCTCACCATGTCCGAGGAGGAGGGACAGATCTGGCTGGCCATGTACAACCCTGCCGTAACCCCCTGCGTGGCTGCCTTCCTGATCACCATGAACGCCGACCCGCACAACCTCCAGGGGCTGGATTTCGACCAGATGCACACGCAGCTCGGTGAGGTCTTGATCGAGTTCAAGGAGCCCTGGACGCTGCCACCGGAACAGAGCGGCAAGATAGACGCCGACTACTTCCAGACCGGCACGGATGAGATGCGACCCATCGGCCTCTGGGTGAAGATGGCCAGGAACTTGCGCGCGATAACTACCCCCTAAATATATAGGTTATCGTAGTACCGTAGGCTGACGGGAGTTGACGCCCACGCCATTTCGGATGGTTGAGGGGAATGCAGCTAATTTAGGCTGAAAAGGAGCCAAATGAGAAAGAGTTTGATCGATGCAGGCAGGATGGTCGGTGACGTTGACCTGGGATTGGAGCCCTCCCGAACACGCGGCACAGTGAAGGACTGGGCGCGTATGGATTTCCCTGGTGGGCTGGTACCTGGGGGCACTGTTCAGGAGATCTACACGGCGACCGAGGCCAAGAACTACCGCATCGGCACCCGCCGGGTGCAGGATGAGAGGACATTCCGCTACTGCAAGGCCGATGCGACCTACGGGGTAACCTACCCGTTCTGGGCTTGTTGCGACTCCCACCAATACCAGACCACCGATATGCAGGATTGCATTGAGGGCGTCACCATCGGGGCCGGAGTAGCAACTGACCTCACTCTAACGACCTTGGACAGCAATACCGCCCACATAGCCGATTTCTTTGAGAATGGCTGGGCAGTACTGACTGTTGGTTCCATTATCCGTATGATCAGGATCAGGTCGAGCACCGCTCAGACCGCTGCAACCGCCGGGCAGGTCGTTCTCACTCTGTGGGAGCCATTGGGAATGGTCGTGGCTGAGGGCAGCCAACTACAGGTTTTCCCAAGCATCTACTCCGCCGTGGCTAGTTGCAAGGCTGGATCAGGAATTAACGATACCTTGACTGTAAAGGTATGTATGCCCATCATGCCCGTTGCCGCCGAGTACTACTTCTGGGGTCAGACCTGGGGGCCTTGTTACGGCATCCCATCTGTAACGTTCCCAAGGGGTACGTACGAGATGGACATGATCTTCAACTCCGACGGCTCAGTTCAATGCCGGACTGTATGGGGTGCCAATTTGATACACCAGCATGCTGGATATCGTCTTATGTACTACGTGGATGACCCAACGGGTGCTCTAATCCTCTTCCAGCTCGAACTTAATCCCTAAGGAGGAGACTATGGCAAAGACGCGCGAGGAGCTTGAAGCCATTGCTAGTCCAATGTATCTCGCGGCCCTGTGTGAGGGAGCTGGCCTGAATTCAAGCGGCAGTAAGGCAGAATTGATTGACAGGTTGCTGGCTGCAGAGCCTGAGCCTGATGTAGAGCCTGAGCCTGATGTAGAGCCTGAGCCTGTAGAGCCTGAGCCTGTAGAGCCTGAGCCTACGTATTAGCCAACAAGGCCAAATTAAAATACCAACACCTCGTCTCTGGAGAGGAGAGAGGAAGGAGAAGGAGGTGAGCTGTGATAGAGCTTGTACCCAAGCCGCAGTTTACTGTGGTCGTCCCGCCCAAGCTGCTCCAGGAGGGCTACCTGGTCCAGTTCCCTATCTCATGGCCCTCTACCCTGACCCATGTGCACGGGAAGATGTTCCGGGTCGAAGCTGTCAACC